>NZ_LTCZ01000033.1:0-74359 GCF_001583455.1 Rhodococcus sp. LB1
GAACACGCACACACCATCACTTCTGGCACACTCGCCAGCCGCTCCGGGGCAACCGTTCCATCTTATCTCCTGCCGCTTCCCGGCGCAAACCGGGGCGATCAGGACATCTCGAAAGCATCGAACCAAGTTCGGTATTCTCGGGAAGTTCAGGCGCCTGCGTCCAACCTCGTGTCCCCCGCCTTCCGGCCGGGGTCGGTGTCCGTGTCGCTCTGACCTGGAATAAGTTACGCGACGGGAAACGGAGCGTCAAATCCCCAGGTCACAGGCATCCGGCATGTAAAATCCGCTGGTGGCCCGCGCTGCGCGCGGGCCACCGGACCGGATTTCGCCGAATTACGCCGGTGTGACCCGCCGCACGCTAGTTCGACAGCACCTTGATGCCGGCGAAGTTGCGCTTTCCACGGCGAATTACGAGCCACGTTCCGTGCAGCAGATCGGTCGGTGCGGGGGCCCAGTCCTCACTCGAGATCTTCTGGTTGTTCACCGACGCGCCGCCTTCCTTCACGGTGCGGCGTGCCGCACCCTTGCTCTCGCACAATCCGCTGAGAACCAGGAGGTCGACGATGCCGGCGGGCTCCCCCGGCGCAAGTTCCGCGACGGACGCCTCCCGGAGGGCGGCACCGAGCGTCGGCTCGTCCAGGTCCTGCAGTTCTGCGCGGCCGAACAGTGCCTGGCTCGCGAGCTCCACGGCGCGAGTGTTGGCTTCGCCGTGCACGAGAGTCGTCATCTCGGCGGCGAGCCGGCGCTGCGCCTCGCGTGCATGCGGCCGCTCGGCCGTCGCCGTCTCCAGTTCCGCCAACTCCTCGGCCGTGAGGAAGGTGAACCACCGCAGGTACTTGATCACGTCGGCGTCGCCGGTGTTCACGAAGTACTGGTACCACGCGTAGGGGCTCGTCATCTCCGGGTCGAGCCACAGGCTTCCGCCTCCGGTCGACTTCCCGAACTTCTTGCCGTCCGCCGACGTGACGAGCGGGACGGTCAGACCGTGCACCGACTCGGCGTCGATGCGACGGTTCAGTTCGACGCCGGCGATGATGTTGCCCCACTGGTCGGATCCGCCGACCTGCAGCGAGCAGCCGTGACTGCGCCGCAGGTGCAGGTAGTCGTTGGCCTGGAGGAGCATGTAGCTGAACTCGGTGTAGGACATGCCGTCGGATTCGAGGCGCCGCTTGACGGTGTCTCTCGCGAGCATCACGTTGACGGAGAAGTGCTTGCCCACGTCGCGCAGGAAGTCGATGGCCGACAGCTTGCCGGTCCAGTTCATGTTGTTCTCGATGATCGCGCCGCTCGGCGAGTCGTCGAAGTCGACGAAGCGTTCGAGCTGACCCCGGATCCGATCGGCCCATTCGGCCACGGTGTCGGCGGAGTTCATCGTCCGCTCACCGACGTCGCGGGGATCGCCGATCAGACCGGTCGCTCCACCGGCCAGCACGATGGGGCGGTTACCCGCACGCTGGAATCGCTTCAGCGCGAGCAGGGGCACGAGATGGCCGGCGTGCAAACTCGGTCCGGTTGGATCGAAACCGGCATAGAGCGTGACCGGTCCGGCGTCGAGATCACGACGCAGCGCGTCCAGATCGGTTGATTGGGCAATGAGCCCGCGCCAGGTCAGTTCATCGATGATGTTCTCAGTCACGGGTTCGATCATCCCATCTGCTCGTCGGCGGGCATCGCACGCGGGCTTCTCCGGTACGCGGATACCGCCGGCGACTCCGGAATCCAGAAGCGCCACGGCCGGTCGGCGGCCGTGCTGACACCGACACGGGGGCCACTCACCCAGCCGTCCGACTCCGCGACCTCCAGTCGAACCGGCGAATCGTGCTCGAACAACGCCGCACCGTTCTCGGCGAGGGTTACGCCGGTCGCGGACCCCAGGTTGCCGGGACCGCGCGCCCAATCCGCAGGTCGCGTGACGCGGGGCCGGCGCGCCTGAACCGTCGCGCAACCGTCGAGCACTTCGCCTGCCCGGAGAAGCACCCCGCCCGCGCTTCCGACCGGCCCGTACGACACGTTCATGCAGAAGTGCATCCCGTAACTGCGGTAGACGTACAGGTGCCCGGCCGGGCCGAACATCACCTCGTTGCGCGGCGTCCTCCCTCGGTAGGAGTGCGATGCCGGATCGGGCCACGGGCCGTCCTTCTCCCCGCCGTACGCCTCCACTTCGACGATGCGGATGCGGACGTCTCCGACGATCAGCATGGATCCGAGAACGATTCGCGCGGCATCGACGGGTTCCGCCCGGTCAAGTCGATCGATGGTCACGTCCCGATTCTCCACAACCGTTGACGACGCCACCCCGACGGTCGCATAATTCATCAAGCAATGAATTCACCCAGTGATGAATTGAGGCCCGCCATGACCGGCAGCCCGGCGATCGACATCCGAGATCTGCACGTGCGAAGAGGCAAGAACGAAGTGCTGCACGGCATCGACGTCCAGGTGCCGAGCGGATCCATCACCGGCCTCCTCGGACCCTCCGGCTGCGGAAAGACCACGCTGATGCGGTGCGTGGTCGGCACGCAGATCGTGGAATCGGGGACGGTCACGGTGCTGGGTTCCCCCGCAGGCTCGGTCTCGCTGCGAAGCCGCGTCGGATATGTCACCCAGTCACCCAGCGTGTATTCCGACCTCACGGTCAAGAAAAACGTGGCCTACTTCGCCGCGCTCTACGGTCAGCCGTCGAACGCGGTCACCGAAGCCGTCGACGCGGTGGGCCTGACCCGCTTCGCAACCCAGAAGGCGGCAGATCTGTCGGGAGGACAGCTGGGACGGGTCAGCCTCGCCTGCGCACTGGTGGCACGCCCCGAAATCCTCGTCCTCGACGAGCCGACGGTCGGCCTGGACCCACTCCTGCGCGTCGAACTGTGGGAACGGTTCGACGCTCTCGCCGACGCCGGTACCACCCTGCTCGTGTCGAGCCACGTCATGGACGAGGCCGAGCACTGCGCTTCGCTCCTCCTCATGCGCGACGGCTACGTTCTCGCGCAGGTCTCCCCCGGCGAACTCCGGGAGCAGACCGGTGAGGCGAGCCTCGAAGACGCCTTCCTGAACCTCATTCGCGCATCACATGTCGGGAGCGAGAACTGATGAACGTCACGATCTTCGCGGCCACTGCGGGCCGGATCCTCGCGCAACTGCGGACGGATCACCGCACCGTCGCCATGATTCTGGTGGTACCCAGTCTGCTGATGGTGTTGCTGTACTTCCTGTATCAGAACGTTCCGGCGCCACCCGGTCAGCTGTCGCTGTTCGAGCGCGTCGCGATCACGATGCTCGGCATCCTGCCGTTTGTCGTGATGTTCCTCGTCACGTCAATCGCGATGCAGCGCGAACGGACGTCGGGAACACTCGAACGCCTGCTCACGACCCCGATGGGCAAACTCGACCTGCTCGGCGGCTACGCGGCGGCGTTCTCCACGGCCGCAGCGGCGCAGGCGGCGCTGGCCTGCGTCGTCTCGTTCGGATTCCTCGGCCTCACCACCGAGGGCAGCGTGACGTGGGTGCTGCTGATCGCCGTGCTGAACGCGATACTCGGCGTCGCCCTCGGCCTACTGTGCAGCGCCTTTGCGCGCACCGAGTTCCAGGCGGTGCAGTTCATGCCGGTGGTCGTGGTGCCCCAGCTGTTCCTGTGCGGTCTGCTCGTTCCGCGAGATCAGCTCCCCACGTGGCTCGAGTGGATCAGCAACGTCCTCCCGCTGAGCTACGCGGTCGAGGCGCTGCAGCAGGTCGCCACCCATCCCGGGGCGACGGGGCTCATGTGGCGCGACCTGGCGGTGGTCGCCGCCTTCGCGCTCCTCGCACTGTCGCTGGGCGCCGCGACCCTGAGGCGTCGCACACCATGACCGGCCCCGCGACACGCGCGGACGCCACCCCGGGTCTGCGCACGGGTCGACGCCCGGGCAACCCGGACACACGGTCACGAATCCTGGCGAGTGCACGGAAACTGTTTGCACAGAACGGCTTCGACAAGACCAGCGTGCGCTCCGTGGCCACCGGAGCCGGCGTCGACTCCGCCCTGATCCACCACTACTTCGGAACCAAACGAGAACTGTTCCTCGCCTCGGTGGACATTCCCGTGGATCCGACGCAGGTGATCGCTCCGGTGCTCGACATTCCGACGGGCGAGGTCGGTAGTCACCTCGCCCGGGCCGTCTTCTCCGTCTGGGAGTCGCCGCACAAGCCCGCCGTGGTCGCGGCGTTCCGGTCCGCGATGGCGGGAAACGAACCCAATCTCATTCGCACGTTCCTGCTGGAGGTCGTGCTCCGAGACCTCGGACCGCGCGTCGACGAGCCGCCGGGAACCGGGATGCTGCGCATGCAGCTGGTGGCATCCCAGATGGCCGGGGTTCTGGTGACGCGGTACATCCTCGAATTCGAGCCACTCGCGTCGCTGCCCGTCGACGATCTCGTCGCGATCGTCGGACCGACGTTGCAGCGCTACCTCACCGGTGCTCTGCCGGTGTGATCGGGCTCGCCTGAGTCCGGTGTGATCAGGCCTCGCCGGCAGCCCGGGCGAGCAGCGTCTCGTGCTCGTCCGCGCCGACGTCCCGGGCCTCGTCGATGAGGAGGACGGGAATCCCGTTCTCGATGGGGTAGGCCCGCCGCAGGCGAGGGTTGTAGAGCAGCTCGTCGCCGACCAACAGCAGAGGACCCTTGTCCTGTGGGCACGCGAGAATGCCGAGCAACGTCGGATCAATAACCACGGAAGTCCTCTCCAACCGTTCGGGTGAGCAGTGTCAGGTTACCGCGCACCGGCAGACACCCCGGCGGAGCCGTTCTGAAACTCCGCGGCCACTGCCTTGGTCAGTCGCTTGTACTGCTGCGATTCCGGATCGGTATACCACACACGGGTTCCCGGCTTGGGCAGTCCGGCCGCGCTCAGCGCCTCGGCATTCGGACGGTACGAGGACCCCAGCGGGATGTCCTCCACCACCTGGATGATGTCTGGTCGCAGCGCGGGAGGAAGCACCTCGAAGGCGTCGGAGATTTCCGCCAGCCTCGGCGCCCGCCCTTCGCGGAGGGTGAACGCGACCACGGCCAGTGTCCGGCCGCCGACCTCCACCCCGTAGGCAACGGCGAGGTCGACGCGATCGACGGACACGAGCGCATCGACGATCGGCTGGGTGAACACGGCTCCCCGCGGAGTCGCGATGACGGTCTTCCTGTGGTCGACCAGCCAGTAGTCCCCGTCGGCGTCGCGACGGAAGAGGTTCTCCGTCGGAATCCAGGCGTCGCCCGCGGCAAAGATTCCCCGCATCGCGCCGCCGGACATCTCGGCGTGCACGCCCGCCCTGCCGAGAAGCAGACCGACCTCGTCGTCCTGGCATTCCCGGATGAACCCCTGCTCGTCCTCGAGCAGCCGGCCGGCGATCGGGTCGTAGGCCGCGAGCCGGACCTCCGCGCTCCCCGGGAGGGGGCGCCCCTTTGCCCCGACCTTCGCGCCTGCGACATTCGCGAGAACCACGTCGCCCTCGGTGGAGGCGTAGAACTCGAGGACCTTCGCCGGTGCGAACCGCTCCGTGGTGCGACGCCACAACCCCTGCGGCATTCCGGATCCGATGAAGAGCCGGACGGGGTGACTGCCGTCGAGCGCGAGGTTCTCGGCGTCGAGGATCTCACGCATCATCGTCCACGTGTAGCTCACCACGGTCACCCCGTAGCGGTGGACTTCCTCGGCGAACCGCTCGGGATCGACTCCGCGTGAGAGCGCGATCCGGGAGCCACCCGCCACGGCACCACCGATCGCGGCCAGCAGACTCGACGAATGATGCAGGGGTGCAAGGCAATACACGGTATCGCCGCGGTCCAGATCGGCGGCCGAGGCCGTTCCGAACGCCGACAGCGCCCACCGGTAGTTGGTGATCTGCTTCGTCTCCCAGTGGCCGTTGGACTCACTGCAGATGATGAATGCCAGTTCACGAGCGAGACCGGGATCAGGCCGGTACCAGCCAGGCAGTGTCACGGCGGCGGGGTCGATCTTCTCGAGGTCCACGACGTTCGCCGACGGATCCACGTCGAGTTCGCGCTGGTCGCCACCGCCCAGAACCAGGACCTGCATCCCGGTCGCGATCGCCGCGTCGAGATTCTCCGGGTCGGTGACGATGCGTTCGACACCGTCGATGCGGATCGCGGTGTGGACCTCCCGACCCGGGGGCAGCAAGACAGCCACCGCACCGAGACGGGACAGCGCCGCGATGGCGGCGAGCGCACTCGGGCGCGTCTGCATCACGACGCCGACGTGGGCGGCGGGACGGACACCGGCCTGGATCAGGCCGCGCACCACGTTGTCGATCCGCTGATTGACCGCCGCGTAGGTGTGGACGCGATTGTCGAAGAGGAAGCACTCACCGCCCGGCGCCTTCCGACCCTGCTCGGCCAGCAACCGGCTGAGCGAGATCTGGGTGTGGGGCTGGATCTGACCGAGCCGGGCCAGCCGCGGCAGCGCCCGCGTGGCCTCGCCGGACAGTTCCACCGTTCCTCGCAGCGCCCCCGAAGCGAAATCACTGATCCCTTTGCCGACACCGACGCCGACCTCGGCGACCGATGCCACGGTGTGAATGATGCGGTCGCTGATGGAGACTCCGGATTCGCTGCCGAAATGTTCGTCGTAGCGCATGAGCTCGATAGTGGTGGGCCGCGGCCCGAGACCCTCGTTCCACAGCACCCACTTCCCGGTCGTGGGCCACGTGTGGGTCGCCGCAGCCGAACCGACGACGAGACCGAAATGTCCTGCCCGCAAAGTTGATTCGTACACATTCGCGCGTGGGGCGGCCCGGCGGATACCGCGGACGGCCAACGGCTGACCGATGTCGTCGACCTCCCCGACGAACGCGAGGATGGGGCAGGTCAACTCCGCGAGCGACACCACCTGGTCCTTGATCACGAACCCGCCGGTCATCATGCGGTTGTGCACGATGAACTGCTTGAGCAACTCCGCAACAGCCGGACCGGACCACGCCACCCAGCCCTCGGTCGCGAGGAACCGCCGCTGCTGCTCCCGCGGCAACAACGCTTCCCGGTCGTGCAACTGACGCAGGAAGTCGAGCCTCGACTTCAGTGTCTTGACGGGATCGAGGAGCTGAAAACCGGTGCGCGCCATCCACCCCGACACCGCGAGCCGGTTGAAGACGTGGTCGGCGAGGAAGCCGGCAGCGTCGGTGGCGAACCCCGCCGGGATACCGAACGGCAACCCGGCGAGCGTGTCGACCGGACTGCCGAACGTCACGAGGCCGGCGATGTTGCGACTGCGGCGGTACGCGGCGGCCTGGTAGGCGAACATGCCACCCTGCGAGTATCCGGACAGGTAGACGTCGCGACCGGTGTGCGCCCGCACCTGGTCGATGGTCTCGCTGATCGCGACGATGTGGTCGGCGAGATTCCGATCCCACCCGCCCTCTTCGGAATCCGGCGATCCGAAGTCGACCACCCACGGGTCGATCCCCATCGAGTGCAGGATGCCGACTGCGCCCTGATCGCGGGTCACGTCGTAGACGTCGGCCGACATCATCATCGGCGGGACCAGAACGATCGGGGGCCCGGCGTCGGCAGGGTCGGTGTCGGGGAAATACCTGCGGAGCCGATACATCGGTGCGCGTTCGACCACCTCGAACGGCGACGTGGTGAGGTCCGTCTCGAGTCCACCGAGGCGAACTACCTCCAACCCGTTCTGCGCCGTCGCCACCACGCGACGGATCGGGCCCATCACCGTTTCGGTATTCAGTCCCACGAACACTCTCCCAGACTCTCGAACCGTGACGCACGTCTCACTGCCGCCCGCCCTCACCCTACTGCGCTCGACGCGTCACACAGCCCCTAATCCGGGGCGTCCGACACGGGCGTCATCGACACCACTCACGCAGTGACTCGGACAGCTGACGGACCCCGCCCAACTGTTCGGCCACACGGATACCGGCCGTACCGCCGCGGGCGTTACGCGAGGCGATCGAGCCCTCGACGGTGAGCACCTCCCGCACGTCCGGAGTGAGCGCCGGGTCGACCCCGGCGAGTTCGTCGTCGGTGAGATCCTCGAGTCCGACGCCCCGCGCCTCGGCAACGCGGACGCACGCCCCCGCCGCCTCGTGCGCGACCCGGAACGGGACGCCCTGACGAACGAGCCACTCGGCGATGTCGGTGGCCAGCGTGAATCCCGCCGGTGCCAGTTCCGCCATTCGGTCCGTGTGGAATTCGAGAGTGGAGACCAGTCCGGTGATCGCCGGGAGAAGCAACTCGAGCTGCGCCACCGAATCGAAGACCGGCTCCTTGTCCTCCTGCAGATCCCGGTTGTACGCGAGAGGCTGCGCCTTCAGAGTGGCCAGCAGACCGGTCAGGTTGCCGATCAGCCGCCCGGACTTGCCGCGGGTGAGCTCGGACACGTCCGGGTTCTTCTTCTGCGGCATGATCGACGAGCCGGTCGACCAGGCGTCCGCGAGCGTGATGTAGCCGAATTCCGGAGTGCTCCAGAGGATGACCTCCTCGGCCATCCGCGACAGGTCGACGCCGATCATCGCGAGCACGAACGCCGCCTCGGCCGCGAAGTCCCGCGACGACGTGGCGTCGATCGAGTTCTCGGCCGACGAATCGAAGGCGAGCTCCGCGGCGATCGCCTCGGGATCGAGTCCGAGTGACGAGCCGGCCAGCGCTCCGGAACCGTACGGCGACACGGCCGCCCGCACGTCGAAGTCCCGCAGCCGCTGAACGTCGCGGAGCAACGGGTGCGTGTGTGCCAGCAGGTGGTGCGCGAGCAGCACCGGCTGCGCGGCCTGCAGGTGGGTCTTGCCCGGCATCACCGCGGAGGGGTGCGCCGCGGCCTGCGTCGCGAGTGCGTCGACGACGTCGAGGACACCCGCGGCCACGCGGCGGACGGCGTCCCGCAGCCACATCCGGAACAGCGTCGCCACCTGATCGTTGCGCGAACGCCCGGCGCGCAGGCGTCCCCCGACCTCGGGACCGACCCGATCGATCAGGCCGCGCTCGAGCGCCCCGTGCACGTCCTCGTCGGATTCGCTCGGGACGAACTCGCCGCTCGCGACGTCGGCCGCGAGCCTGCCGAGACCGTCGAGCATCGCCGCCAGGTCGTCGTCACCCAGCAGGCCGGCCTTGTGCAGCACCCGGGCATGCGCCTGGGACGCGCGCACGTCGTACGGAGCCAGCACCCAGTCGAAGTGGGTGGACTTGCTCAGCGCCGCCATGGCGGCGGCCGGTCCGGACTCGAACCGGCCGCCCCAGAGGGCTCCTTCGTTGGTGCCGTGAGCACTCATACCTAGAGGCCCAGATCGCGCTTCGCCGCGACCTTCGAGGACAGTCCGTGGATCTGCACGAAGCCCTTGGCGTAGGACTGGTCGAACGTGTCGCCCTCGTCGTAAGTGGCCAGGTTGAAGTCGTACAGGGACTGGTTGCTGCGGCGGCCGTTGACGATGATCGCACCGCCGTGCAGCACCAGCCGGATGTCGCCGGAGACGCGTTCCTGCGTCTTCTCGATGAACGTGTCGAGCGCGACCTTGAGCGGGGAGAACCAGAGGCCGTCGTAGACCAGCTCGCTCCAGCGCTGCTCCGTCTGACGCTTGTAACGGCCGAGCTCGCGTTCCTGCGTGACGTGCTCGAGTTCCTGGTGAGCGTTGATGAGGACCATGGCTCCGGGAGCCTCGTAGATCTCACGGCTCTTGATGCCGACGAGACGGTCCTCGACGACGTCGAGGCGCCCGACGCCCTGAGCGCCGGCGCGGCGGTTGAGCTCCTGGATCGCTTCGAGGACGCTGACCGGCTTGCCGTCGATCGCGACGGGGCGGCCGGCCTCGAAGCTGATGATCAGCTCGTCCGGGGCCTGCCAGTTGACGGTCGGATCCTGCGTGTAGTCGTAGACGTCCTTGGTCGGCGCGTTCCACAGGTCCTCGAGGAACCCGGTCTCGACGGCGCGGCCCCACACGTTCTGGTCGATCGAGAACGGCGACTTCTTGGAGACGTTGATCGGGATCTCGTTCTCCTCGGCGAACGCGATCGCCTTCTCACGGGTCCACGCGTAGTCGCGGACCGGTGCGATCACGTCGAGGTCGGGAGCGAGCGATCCGAAGCCGACCTCGAACCGGACCTGGTCGTTGCCCTTGCCGGTGCAGCCGTGCGCGACCGTGGTGCCGCCGTGGGCACGCGCCGCCTCGACGAGGTGCTTGACGATCAGCGGGCGGCTGATGGCCGACACGAGCGGGTAGCGGTCCATGTAGAGGGCGTTGGCCTGGATGGTCGGCAGGCAGTATTCGTCGGCGAACTCGTCGCGCGCATCCACCACGACCGACTCGACCGCACCGCAGTCGAGTGCACGCTGACGCACGACCTCCATGTCCTCGCCGCCCTGGCCGAGATCGATGGCGACAGCAACAACTTCCTTGCCCGTCTCCTTGCCGATCCAGCTGATGGCGACTGAGGTGTCCAGCCCGCCCGAGTAGGCGAGTACGACGCGATCGGCCATGGTCCTTGTGCTCCTTAGGTTGAAGATCTGTAGAGATGATTCAGTTGTCAGGCGAGGGATTCGATCTTGGCCGCGAGTTCCGCCCCGCTCAGCGGCTCGCGTGCCACTACGAGAATGGTGTCATCCCCCGCGATGGTTCCCACGACGTCAGGTAATGATGCCCGATCGAGTGCACTCGCCAGATAGTGCGCTGCCCCCGGGGGAGTTCGCAGCACCGCCATGTTGCCACTGGCATCGGTCGACACCAGTAACTCCCCCAGCAACCGCGACAGCCGGTCGGTTCCGCCGGAGACGCCGCGGACGGGATTTCCGTCCTCGGGCACCACGTAGACCCCGGCGCCGCCGTCTGCGGCGCGAAGCTTCACGGCACCCAGTTCTTCGAGGTCTCGCGACAGCGTGGCCTGGGTGGCGTCGATGCCCTCGGCCGCGAGCAGCGCCGCAAGTTCGGTCTGGCTGCGGACGGGGTTGTTCGACAGGATCGCGACGATGCGCGCCTGCCGTCCCGCCCGTGTCGGTGCCGTCGCCGCGTTGGCGGCGCGCTGCGGCTGAGCCGCACCTGCACTCTGCGGAGGTGCCGCACTCACGGACGGTCTCCGGTTCGCTGTGCGAGCAGCCACACCAGCAGTGCCTTCTGCGCGTGCAGCCGGTTCTCCGCCTCGTCCCACACGACGCTCTGCGGTCCGTCGAGAACCGCGTCGGTGATCTCCTCCCCGCGGTGGGCGGGCAGGCAGTGCAGGACCACCGCGTCGGCGTCGGCCTTCGCGAGCAGCGCCTCGTTGATCTGGAAGGGGCGGAACGGACCGACCCGGTCGAGCCCGTCGTTCTCCTGGCCCATCGACGTCCACGTATCGGTGACGAGTGCGTCCGCGCCGACGACCGCCGCCTGCGGGTCACCGCTGAGGGTGATGGTCGCGCCGGTCTCGGCGGCCCGCGCGCGGGCCGCCTCGACCACCCACGGGAGGGGTGCGAATCCCTCGGGGCCGGCGATGGTCACGTCGACGCCTGCGGTCACACCGCCCAGCATCAGCGAGTGCGCCATGTTGTTGGCGCCGTCGCCGAGGTAGGTGAGCTTCAACCCCTTCAGCGAACCCTTGCGCTCCACGAGGGTCTGCAGGTCGGCGAGGACCTGGCACGGGTGGAACTCGTCGGAGAGCGCGTTGACGATCGGGACGTCGGCACCCGACGCCATCGCCTCGAGCCGCTTCTGCCCGAACGTGCGCCACACCACGGCGTCGACGTACCGCGACAGGACGCGGCCCGTGTCCTGCAGCGTCTCCTCGCGGCCGAGCTGGGTGCTGCGCCCGTCGACGACGATCGCGTGACCGCCGAGCTGGGCGATGCCCATCTCGAACGAGAACCGGGTACGCGTCGAATTCTTCTCGAAGATCACGCCGACCCCACGGGGACCTTCGAGCGGGCGCTCGGCGAACGGGGCCTTCTTCAGCCTGGCGGCGAGCTCGAGAACCTCGGCTTGCTGTGCAGGGGTGAGGTCGTCGTCCCGGAGAAAGTGTTTCACCACGGTCGTCACTGCTTTCCCGGCTGAGCGGCCGATTGCGCGTTGTCGAGAATCGCGGGCAGCGCCGCGACGAAACCTTCGGCCTGGTCGTCCGTGAGGACCAGGGGCGGAGCCAGCCGGACGACGCCCGGTTGCGCGGCGTTGATCAGGTATCCGGCCTCGCGCGCGGAGTTCTCCACCGCGGGGGCCACGTCCTGGGTCAGGACGATGCCGAGCAGCAGCCCGGCGCCGCGGACGTGGTCTATCAACGGATGTCCGAGACCTTCGATGCCGGCCGACAGCGACTTGCCGAGCGTGTCGGCGCGGGAGATGAGGTCGTCCTCGGCGATCGTCCGCAGCACGGCGAGGGCCGCCGACGCGCAGACGGGGTTCCCGCCGAACGTCGTGCCGTGCTTGCCCGGCCCGAACAGGTCCGCGGCCGCACCGGTCGCGATGCACGCGCCGATCGGCATCCCGCCACCGAGACCCTTCGCAAGGGTCATGACGTCGGGCACTATCCCGACCGCCTGATGTGCGTAGAACCAGCCCGTGCGCCCGATCCCGGTCTGCACTTCGTCGAGCACGAGCAGGGCGCCGCGATCGGCGGTGATCTGCCGTGCGCCCACGAGGTACCCCTCCGGCGGAACGACGACGCCGCCCTCGCCCATCATCGGCTCCAGGAACACGGCCGCGGTGTCGGCGTCGACGGCGCGATCGAGAGCGTCGAGATCGCCGTACGGCACGTGCTCGACACCCGGGGGCATCGGCTCGAACGGCGCGCGCTTGGCGGCCTGGCCGGTGAGCGCGAGAGCACCCATCGTGCGGCCGTGGAAAGAGTTCTCCGCGGCGATGATCTTCGATCGTCCCGTGGCCCGCGCGAGCTTGAACGCCGCCTCGTTGGCCTCCGTGCCGGAATTACACAGGAAGACACGTCCGGGAGCGCCCAGGTGGGAGAGCAGCTTCTCGGCCAGTTCGATCGCCGGCTCGCTGGCATACAGGTTCGACACGTGCCCGAGGGTCGACAACTGCGTCGTGACGGCCTCGATGATCGCCGGGTGTGCGTGTCCGAGGATGTTGACGGCGATGCCGGCGAGGAAGTCGACGTACTCCTTGCCGTCGGCGTCGGTCAGCACCGCTCCCTGACCGCGCGTGAGCGCCACTCTGGGGACGCCGTACGTGTTCATCAGAGCGCCGGACCAGCGCTGCTGGAGTTCCGGGGTTCCGGTCATGAGGCAACTCCCTCGGTAGGTGACGTCGGGCCGGGCGTGACCATCGTGCCGATGCCCTCGCCGGTGAACAGTTCGAGCAGAACGGAATGCGCGACACGGCCGTCGATGACGTGCGCGGTGGGCACACCGCCGCGGACCGCGCGCAGGCAGGCCTCCATCTTGGGCACCATGCCGGCGTCGAGGCTGGGCAGCAACTGCGCGAGTGCGTCGACGCCGATCTCGGTGGCCAGCGAATCGCGGTCCGGCCAGTTCGTGTACAGCCCTTCGACATCCGTGAGGACCACAAGTTTCTCGGCGCCGATGGCCTCGGCGAGCGCGGCGGCGGCGGTGTCCGCGTTGATGTTGTGCACCACACCGTCCGAGTCGGGGGCGATCGTGGACACCACCGGAATTCGGCCCGCGCGGATCAGATCGAGGACCGCCTCCGGGTTCACGGTCGTGACGTCGCCGACGAGACCGATGTCGGTCGGCCTGCCCTCGACCATCACGGTGCGCTTGGTGGCGGTGAACAGGTGCGCGTCCTCGCCGGAGATGCCGACGGCGTACGGTCCGTGCGCGTTGATCAGTCCGACGAGTTCGCGGCCGACCTGGCCGAACAGCACCATCCGGACGACGTCCATGACCTCGGGGGTGGTGACGCGGAAACCGCCCTTGAATTCACCTGTCATGCCGAGCTTTCCGAGCATGGCATTGATCTGGGGGCCGCCGCCGTGCACGACGACCGGCTGAATTCCGACCGTCCGCAGGAACGCCATGTCGGCCGCGAATGCCGTCTTCAATGCGTCGTCGACCATGGCGTTGCCGCCGTATTTCACGACGACGACCTTGTCGCGGAACTGCTGCAGCCACGGCAGCGCCTCCGCCAGGACGTGCGCCTTCTGGTGATCGGTGATGCCGCTGAGTGCCTCGCTGGTCGCTGTCATGACGAATACGCCGAGTTCTCTTCGACATACGCGTGCGAGAGGTCGGTGGTCCGGATGGTCACCGCGTGTTCGCCGAGACCGAGGTCGATGTCGAGGGAGATGTCGATGTCGCTCAGGTCCACGTCCCGCGCACCCGGTGCGCCGACGCCGTCGACGCAGACGGGGGCGCCGTTGAACGACACCGAGATCTTGTCGGGGTCCAGTTCGATCGGCGCGATGCCGATTGCGGCGAGCACCCGGCCCCAGTTGGGGTCGGATCCGAACAGTGCCGTCTTGACGAGGCTGTCCCGCGCCACCGTCCGGGCGCCGATCAGGGCGTCGTCCTCGCTGACCGCGCCGCTCACCGTGACCCGCACCCGCTTGGTGACGCCCTCCGCGTCGGCCATCATCTGATCGGCCAGATCATCGCAGACGGCCGTCACGGCCGCGTTCAGTTCTTCCTGGGTCGGTGTCACGTTGCTCGCACCGGACGCGAGCAGCAGCACCGTGTCGTTGGTCGACGTGGCGCCGTCGACGTCCAGCCGGTCGAACGTCACCCGGGTCGCCGCCCGCAGCGCGGCGTCGAGTTGCGCGGCAGTCGCGACGGCGTCGGTCGTCACCACGCACAGCATCGTCGCCAGCGCGGGGGCCAGCATGCCTGCGCCCTTCGCCATTCCGCCCACGTTCCACTTGTCCGCATGGTGCAGGGCGGCCTGCTTCGGCACCGTGTCGGTGGTCATGATCGCGTACGCGGCGTCGGTGCCGCCCGAGATTCCCCCGGCGAGTTCGTGCACGGCCTCCGTGACACCGGCAAGGACCTTGTCCATGGGCAGGCGGTCGCCGATCAGACCGGTGGAACACACCGCGACCTCGACGGCGCCGGTCTCGGTTCCCCAGTTGCTCAGCGCGGACGCCACTTCCTCGGCCGTCTTGTGCGCATCCTGGAACCCGCCTGCACCCGTGCACGCGTTGGCCCCACCGGAATTGAGCACGACGGCGCGCAGCCTGCCCGTGGTGAGCACCTGCTGCGACCACAGCACGGGGGCGGCCTTCACCTTGTTCGCGGTGAAGACGCCCGCCGCTGCAAGCTCGGGTCCCTCGTTGACGACGAGAGCCAGGTCGGCGTTGCCGCTCGCCTTGATACCCGCCTTGATCCCGGCCGCGCGGAAGCCCGCGGGCCCCGACACTCCCTGGGTTCGGACCAGGGTGCCGCCGGCGACCTCCCGGGTCGGATGCGGATCGATCGTGCTGTCACTGCTCACGGGGCAACTCCCACTGTCGAGAGACCGGCGGTCTCGGGTAGTCCAAGCGCAAGATTCATCGATTGCACCGCTCCCCCGGCGGTGCCCTTCGCAAGATTGTCGATCACCGCGACCACGACGATCTGACCGGCGTCGGCGTCGACCGTCACCGCGATCTGGACCGCGTTCGATCCGACGACGGCCCCGGTCTGTGGCAGCACGCCCCGGGGCAGCACGTGCACGAACGGCTCGTCCGCGTAAGCCTTTTCGTAGATCGCGCGCACCTCGTCCTCGGACGCGGTGGTGGCCGCGGTGCACGTGGCGAGGATGCCGCGCGGCATCGGCGCCAGCACGGGGGTGAACGACACGGTGACGCGCTCACCGGCGAGTTCGGAGAGGTTCTGGATGATCTCCGGGGTGTGGCGGTGCACGCCGCCCACACCGTAGGCACGGACCGAACCCATCACCTCGGAGCCGAGCAGATCGGCCTTGGGTGCGCGTCCCGCGCCGGAGGCGCCGGTGACGGCGACGATCGTGACCCGGGGTTCGACGACACCCGCCGCGACCGCCGGAGCCATCGCCAGGCTCGACACCGTCGGGAAACACCCGGGGACGGCGATGCGGGTGGCGCCGACGAGTTTCTCGCGGGCACCTGGGAGTTCCGGAAGTCCGTACGGCCAACTGCCTGCGTGCGGGCTCTTGTAGTACCGCTCCCAGTCCTCGGCGTTCGTCAGCCGGAAGTCGGCGCCGCAGTCGATGATGACCGTGGACTCGGGCAGCGCCTTCGCGTACTGCGCCGAATTGCCGTGCGGCAGACCGAGAAACACCACGTCGTGCCCGGCGAGCGTCTCGACGGTGGTGTCCTCGAGCACTCGGTCGGCGAGGGGAAGCAGGTGCGGATGGTGCGAGCCCAGAGTCGATCCGGCGTTGCCGCCGGCTGTGAGCGCGCCGATGACGAGCGAACCGTCCGCATACGACGGGTGCCCCAGCAGCAGACGCAGCACTTCGCCACCGGCGTATCCGCTCGCGCCGGCGACGGCAATCCTGATCGGTTTTCCCGCGTGCTCAGTCATACGATTGATTATGCATCATCATGCAAGCTAATACACACCGCGGTCTCTCCACGGGCCGCAATCCGTGGTCACTGCTTGCCGAGCGACCGCCGAATCTCGTCGAGCTTGGCCTTGCCCGCCTTCTCCCGCTTCTCCCACGCCTCGTCCAGCGACTGCCCCGACGGGCTGTCGTGCGCGAGTTCGGAGGAGCCCATCGCCGTCCCGAACCGTCCCTCGATCCGCTCACGCACGCGGTCGAACGTCGGGACCCCACCCGGCGTGTAGTCCGGCTTGGGCACACCCGGTGCGATGTGGGGCACGACCTCCGCGGTCACCGGATCCTCGCCCGGAATCGCCGCACCCACGTCCACCGCCGCGAGGAGCGCGCCGAGGCCCGGACGACCCGCGGCCACCGCACGCACCACCTCGAGGAACTCGGCGTCGGTCAACTGACTCGCCGCCGCCACGACGTCGCGCACTTCGGTCATCGCACCGCTCCTCACCGTCCCGGGCCCTCCACCCAGGCTACGGGTCAGCTGCGCAGTTCGGCACCCACGGCAGCGGACGCCGCAGCCACCGCGGCGTCGCGGGCGGCGCTCGCCTCGTCCTCGGTCAGAGTGCGGTCGACGCCGCGGAATCGCAGCGCGAACGCCAGCGACTTCCGGCCCTCCCCGACCTGCTCACCTTCGAACACGTCGAACAGCCGGATGTCCTCGAGGAGCTCTCCTCCGCCCGACCGCAGGGCCGCCTGGACCTCGGCGGCGGGGACCGCGGTGTCGACCACCACCGCCACGTCCTGAAGAACCGCGGGGAAGGGCGAGACCTTCGGCGCAGGCAGGTTCTCCACCAGCGGCAGGGCGTCCAGATCGATCTCCACGGCACTCGTCCGCGGGGGAAGTCCGGCGCGCTCGAGCACGGCGGGATGCAACTCGCCCGCGTGTCCGACGACGACACCGTTCACGAGCAGCTCGGCGCCGCGGCCCGGGTGCCACGGCAGGTACTGCGTCGCGCGGAACTCCAGTTCGACACCGGCGGCGGCGGCGACCGTCCGGGCGGCGGCGAACGCGTCGGTGGCGTCGGCCGCTCGGCCCTCGCCCCACGGACCACTCGGCTCACGCTGCCCCGTGAGCACCGCCGCCACGTGCACCGGCTGGTCCGGCAACGACTGCAGCAGTGCCGTGATCTGTTCGTTGGTCGGGCGCCGGTCCACCGGCAGCGCCTCGACCGGCTTGGTGTCGGCGCCGGGCAGCACGACCTGCGCGATGCCGAACAGCGACAGGTCGCGCTGACCGCGGGAGACGTTGCGGGCGAGGACCTCGAGAAGTCCGGGCAGCAACGTGGTGGCCAGTTCCGGCCGATCGGATTCGAGCGGGTTGAGCACCGTGCTGGTGTTCCTGCGCGGATCCTCGGGATCCAGCCCCCATGTGTCGAAGATCGCCGTGGGCAGGAAGACCGGAGGCAGGATCTCGACGTATCCCGAGAACGCCAGGGCCCTGCCGACCGCGCGCTTGCGACGCTGCGCCGGAGTCAACCCACGACCCGCGGGGGCTGCGGGCAGCACCGACGGAATCTTCTCGAGCCCCTCGAGGCGCAGCACCTCCTCCACCAGGTCGGCGGGCTGCACCAGATCGGGCCGCCAGGACGGCGGGCCGGCGACGAGCTGACCGTGTCCGCTGTCGCTGACCCCGACCTCGACGTTGCAGCCGATCTGCGTGAGCCGGCGCGCAGCGGTGCCGTTGGGGTAGTCGACACCCGCCACGCGGTCGGGGAGGTCGATGTCCATGTGGATGGGCTCGTGCGGGGTGACCTCACCGATGTCGGTGAGCGCCGGCTCGACCCGCCCGCCGGCGATGTCGACGAGCAGCGCGGCCGCCCGGTCCAGTGCCGCGACGGGGATCTCGGGGTCGACAACACGCTCGAAACGCTTGCCGGCCTCGCTCGACAGCTTGTGCCTGCGCGCGGTCTTGAACACCGCGAGCGGATCCCACGTGGCCGCCTCGAGCAGGATGTCGGTGGTTTCCGAGCCGACCTCGGTGGACGCGCCACCCATGATCCCGGCCAGCGACACGACGCCCGAATCGTCGGCGATCACGACGTCCTCGGGGTCGAGGGCGCGCTCGATCTCGTCGAGAGTGGTCAGCTTCTCCCCCGCCACCGCGCGGCGCACGACGAGTTCGCCGCTGATCTTCGCGGCATCGAACGCGTGCAGCGGCTGGCCCAGTTCGAGCAGAACGTAGTTGGTGACGTCGACGGCCGGCGAGATCGGGCGGACCCCCGACAGCAGCAACCGACGCTGCAGCCACCACGGGCTGACCGCCTTCGGATCGATCCCCGTCACCCGGCGGGCCGCGAAACGCGTCGCCTTCGACTCCGGCTCGACGCGGATCGGCCACGCCTCCCCCTCCGCCGGGTACCGCGCCACCGACGCCGGGTCGGCGAAGTCGAGGTCGAACCCGCACGCCAGTTCACGGGTGAGCCCACGGACGGAGAAGCAGTAGCCGCGGTCCGGGGTGATGTTGAGTTCGATGACCGTGTCGTGCAGGCCCATCAACTCGTTGGCGTCCGCGCCGGGGAGTGCGGTGCCCGGCTCGAGCACGAGGATGCCCGAGTGGTCCTTGCCGATGCCGAGTTCGGCCACCGAGCAGATCATCCCGTCGGAAACCTGCCCGTACGTCTTGCGGGACGCGATGGCGAAACCACCGGGAAGGACTGCGCCGGGGAGTGCGACCACCACGAGGTCGCCTACAGCGAAGTTCCGGGCGCCGCACACGATGCCCTGCGGTTCGGCCGCCCCCACATCCACCTTGCAGAAGCGGATCGGCTTCTTGAACTCGGTGAGTTCGGTGATCTCGAGAACCTTGCCGACCACGAGGGGGCCGTCGACGGGCTCGAGCCGGTCGACTTCCTCGACCTCGAGCCCGACCCGGACGAAACCTGCGTCGAGTTCCTCGGCGGTGACGTCCCAGTCCGGGGTGGCACGCTGCAGGATCTCGGTCAGCCAGGATTGCGCTACTCGCACGTCTGCTCAGCTCTCTCGTTCGTGAAAATGTCGTGACTGTGGTGGGCGGGATCCGGGTGACGCGGGGTCAGCCCTGGACACCGAAGGGCAGCGTGAATCGCACGTCGCCCTCGACGATGTCGCGCATGTCCGGGATCCCGTTCCGGAACTGGAGTGTGCGCTCGAGCCCCATGCCGAACGCGAACCCGGTGTACACATCGGGGTCGATTCCGCAGGCGCGCAGCACATTCGGGTTGACCATTCCGCAGCCGCCCCACTCGACCCAGCCTGCGCCGCCCTTCTTGTTCGGGAACCAGACGTCCACCTCGGCGGACGGTTCCGTGAACGGGAAGTAGTTCGGGCGCATCCGGGTGCGGGTCTCGGGACCGAACAGTGCGCGGGCGAACGCGTCGAGCGTCCCGCGCAGGTGGGCCATGGTGAGGCCCTTGTCGACGGCGAGTCCCTCCACCTGAGAGAAGACCGGGGTGTGGGTCGCGTCGAGTTCGTCGGTGCGGAACGTCCGCCCCGGGCACACCACGTAGATCGGCACCTCGCGCGAGAGCATGGTGCGCACCTGCACCGGCGACGTGTGCGTGCGGAGCACCTGGCGCGAGCCCTCCGGTGCGATGTGGAACGTGTCCTGCATCGTCCGCGCGGGATGATCGGGCAGGAAGTTGAGGGCATCGAAGTTGAAGTGCTCGGTCTCCACCTCCGGGCCCTCGGCGACCTCCCAGCCCATCGCGACGAACACGTCCTCGACCTGCTCGGAGATGATGCTGATCGGGTGGCGAGCGCCCACCGGCTGACGCTGCGACGGCAGCGTCACGTCGATGGCCTCGGCCACGAGGACGGCCGCGTCGCGCTCGGCGAGCAGGACGGCGCGGCGCTCGTCGAACGCCGCACTGATCCGGGTGCGGGCGACGTTCACGCGCTTGCCTGCGTCGGCCTTCTCCTTGCCCGGGAGGGTTCCGAGTCCGCGGCGGGCGAGGGCGATCGGCGACTTGTCACCCATGTGCTCGACCTTGGCCTTCGCCAGGTCGTCGAGATCCGTCGCCGACGCGAACGCCTTCTCGGCGCTCTCCGCTGCCGCAGTCAGAGCGTCTTCGGTGAGCGCACTCGCATCGACCGCGCCGCCTTCGACCCCCGTGGAGGCAGCGCCCTCTTTTTTAGCCACGACCGGTGCCACTCCTTAAGTTCTTCAGTCAACACTCTCGACGAAACCGAAACAGCTCGCCGTCAAATCCTATGCGATCCGATTTTCGCCGTTTCAGCTGTCGGTTCGCTTGCGGTTCTGGACCCGCGCGCTCGAATACAGGCAGATCGACGCCGCCGTCGCCAGGTTGAGGCTCTCGGCCCGACCGTGGATCGGAATCCGCACCCGATGATCAGCTCGCGCCGAGGTGGCTGCATCGAGGCCGTGGGCCTCGTTGCCGAACAGCCACGCCGTGGGGCGGGCCAGCAGTTCGTCGGCGTCGTCCAGATCGACTTCGCCGTCAGCCGCCGTGGCGAGCAATTGAATTCCCGCCGCGCTGATGCTGTCGAGGACCGCAGCGGTGTCCCGTTCACGCACGACGGGAAGGTGGAAGAGGCTTCCGGCGGACGCCCGGACACATTTGCCGTTGTGCGGGTCGACGCTGTCGCCCGCCAGAATCGCTGCGTCCGCGCCCACCGCGTCCGCGACCCGGATGACCGTGCCCGCGTTACCGGGCTCCGCGACAGCCACCGGAACCGCGAGCAGACGAGTTCCGGGGCCTATCGCCTCCGCCAGCGGAACGTCGAGGAGATCGCACACCGCGACGAGACCCGGCGGGGTCACCGTGTCGCTGAGAGCTCGGACCGCCCGGTCCGTCACCAGTGACGTACGGACGCCCGCAGTGTGTGCCCGTTCGATCAGCCTCGAGTACCGCTGCTCCGCGTCCTCGGTGTAGAAGAGGTCGTGCACGGGGCGGGTGTCGAGTGCCTCGCCGACGGAGTTCTCGCCCTCCACCAGGAACCGCCCGACCTTGCGGCGTTCCACGGTGCGCAGCAGCTTGACAGCAGAAACGACCCGTGGGGTGCGCTCGGTGAGCGGGTCCACGGGTCGTTTCCGAGGCTCTGAAGGCCGGGGTGCTGCGAGACTCAGGCTGCTTCTCCGGCCGGAGCGTTCACGTCGGCCGGGAGCGCCGCCTTGGCGAGGGCCACGAGGCCGGCGAATGCCGCCGCGTCGGAAACGGCCAGCTCGGCGAGGTTCTTGCGGTCGACCTCGATCTCGGCCAGACGCAGACCCTGGATCAGGCGGTTGTACGTGATGTCGTTCGCCCGTGCAGCAGCGTTGATACGCGTGATCCACAGCTTGCGGAAGTCGCCCTTGCGCGCGCGGCGGTCACGGTAGGCGTAGGTCAGCGAGTGGAGCTGCTGTTCCTTCGCCTTGCGGTACAGGCGCGAGCGCTGTCCGCGGTAGCCGCTGGAGGCTTCGAGAATCGAACGACGCTTCTTCTGGGCGTTTACCGCCCTCTTTACGCGTGCCACTGAAAAATCCTGTCAATCTTGGGGCGGTGAGCTGCCCCGGGTGGTCAGTAAAAGGGTGTCGACTCAGATGTCGAGCAGGCGCTTGATGCGAGGAGTGTCAGCCTTGCTGACGACAGCCACGCCATCGAGGCGACGGGTCACCTTCGTGGCCTTGTGCTCGAGCAGGTGGCGGCGACCGGCCTTCTGGCGCAGGATCTTTCCGCTGCCGGACACCTTGAATCGCTTCGCGGTGCCGCTGTGGGTCTTCGACTTGGGCATGGAGTCCTCAGTTCTCTGTATCCGGACCGTGATCCGGGTCGTGCTGGTGTAGTCGGACTAGCTGGTCGGCGCTTCGCCGGGCGCACTGTCGCCCGCCTGCTCCGCAGGTGCCGCCGGAGCCTGCGCCGGCGCGGCCGGCGCGGGAGTTGCCCGCTGCGCCGGCGGCGCAGCGGCGCTTTCCTGCGCCTTCACACGGGTCTTCGCGCCCTTGTGCGGAGCGAGCACCATCGTCATGTTTCGACCGTCCTGCTTGGCGGACGTCTCCACGAACCCGAGATCCGCCACGTCTGCACCGAGACGCTGCAGCAGCCGGAATCCGAGCTCCGGACGCGACTGCTCACGTCCGCGGAACATGATCGTGACCTTGACCTTGGATCCGGCTTCGAGGAAGCGCACGACGTTGCGCTTCTTCGTCTCGTAGTCGTGATCGTCGATCTTGGGGCGGAGCTTCTGCTCCTTGATGACCGTGAGCTGCTGGTTCTTGCGCGACTCACGCGCCTTCTGCGCGGCCTCGTACTTGAACTTGCCGTAGTCCATGATCTTGCAGACCGGCGGGCGAGCGTCGGGGGCCACCTCGACCAGGTCGAGATCGGCCTCGAGGGCCAAGCGGAGTGCATCTTCAACACGCACGATGCCAACCTGTTCACCTCCGGGTCCGACGAGGCGGACCTCGGGAACTCGGATGCGATCGTTGATGCGGGTCTCAGTGCTGATGGGGCCTCCTAGGTTGAACGGTCTTGTCTCGAGACCGCCAGCAGCCCGTACGCCCGGATTCCCAACAAAAAAGCCCCGCTGCGGTGAATGACTCTCACCATGCGGGGCCCGATGTCGACCGATCAGACGAACTCACGGCTCACGCCGATCCCTCATCTCCTCACACTCGAGGAACTCGAACCGAGTAGCCTCGGACCGAGCGACCGGACCACTGAACTGCAGTTTTACCTGCCGCGCAGAGGTGGGAGTCGGACTCCACTTGCTGCCCCCGACAAATCCGAAGGCGGTCGTTGCGTCAAGAGTAACATTTGCGCACGTCGTGAGCTAATCGATACCGGGACGTTGCGCCGGCGGACGCTGGTGGAATCCTCTAAGGCATGACGGACAACATCGATGACACCCCGACCGACGGCACCCTGACCGGCGGTGACCAGAATACCGACGTCCGGGAACTGGCCGACGTTCCCTCGGTCGAGGTCATCAGCCGCGCCGCGGTCATGCTCATGAGTTCGGCAGCCGAGAAGCTCGGCCTGTCCGACGCCGACCCCGACTCCAGCCCCCACCGCGACCTCGACGAAGCCCGCCGGGTCATCACCGCCCTCGCCGGCCTGGTGACCGCGTCCATCGAGTACCTCGGACCGCACGCGGGACCGATCCGGGAAGGCCTCCAGGCGCTGCAGCGCGCGTTCCGCGAAGCGTCCTCGCATCCGGACGAGCCGGGCAAGGGTCCGGGCGAGAAGTACACCGGCCCCGTGTACTGACATGGCGAGCCGCAACAAGACCACGCAGACGCCCGCCGGCGTCGACGAGTTCCTCGCCACGATCGCCGATCCGGTCAAGCGCGCCGACAGCGCACGACTGGTGGAACTGCTCACCGCCGCGAGCGGGGAGCCCGCCGCGATGTGGGGCACGAGCATCGTCGGGTTCGGCTCCCGCCACTACAGGTACGCCAGCGGGCACGAGGGCGATACCGCACTGATCGGCTTCTCGCCCCGGGCCGCGGCACTCACCCTGTACCTCTCGCTCGACTTCACCGAACACGAGGCCGAACTCGCCGCCCTCGGCAAGCACACACTCGGCAAAGGGTGCCTCTACGTCAAGAGGCTCGCCGACGTCGACGAGTCGGTTCTCGTCTCGTTGCTGAACCGATCCGTGGCCGCCGCCCGCGCGCTCTGATCGGATCTCACCGTTCGAACACGCTGCGCGCGTCGGCCGGCGGTTCGCCGAAGAGGCTCGGATCGCGCGGGACGAACGACCGGCCGGTGAGGGTGGCGTCGGACACCCGATCCAGCCGGAACCACCGCACACCCGCCCGGCTCCGGCACCACGCGACGAGGAACCACGATCCCCTCGTGTGAGCGAGAAGGTGCGGTTCGACGACGCGTTCGGTGCGCTCACCATCCCGGTCCACATACCGCAGCGACACCATCAGCTCGCGCTGCACTCCGTCTTCGACGACGCGGCGGATGCGTGGTTCCGTGCTCGCCGTGTCGGCGTCTCGCCGGATCCACACCTTCGCGCCGAGTCGCTCCACCCGCTCCCTCGACTCGGCGTCCATCACGTCGAGCAGTTTGGCCAGCGCGGCCCGGCCGTCGGTCGCGAACGGCGCATCGCGAAACGCCGCGAGGGCCAACGCCACCGAAACTGCTTGAGCGGGAGTGAAATTCACCGGCGGCAACGTGCCGTTCCCGATGATCCCGTATCCCCCGCCCGGCCCGGCAGTGGCCCGGATCGGGGCGCCCGAGGACTGCAGCACGGCGATGTCCCGCTTGATCGTCCGGGTGGTCACCTCGAACTGCTCCGCCAACTGCTCCGCGGTCCGGCCCCGGTTCCCCGCGCGGCGCAGTTCTTCCGTCAGGGCGTGGAGGCGGGCTGGACGGTCCATGAGGGCAGTCTGCCGAACGACCGCGGCAAAGTCCCGATTCTCGCCGACCGATTCCGTTACGCGACTGTGACACATACGGTGACACGCAGATGTCACCGATACGGGTTCACTCTTGTCTCATGACCCAGACAAGCGAAGCACACGACAGCACAGGCATTCACATCATCCTGGCTCCCGGATTCTGGCTCGGCGCATGGGCTTGGGAGGCAGTGGCTTCCGACCTGGTCCGGCGAGGTCACCACGTCACCGCGGTGACCTTGCCCGGACTCGACTCAGCGGACAGCGACCGTGCAGGCATCGGACTGGACGATCACATCTCCGCAATCGCGGACGCCGTCGCGGCCACACCGTCGTCGGAGCGGGTGGTGCTCGTGGCGCACAGCGGTGCGGGTCCGGTGGCCTACGCGGCGAGCGATCGAGCGCACGACCGACTGGCCCGCATCGTCTACGTCGACTCGGGGCCGCTGCAGAACGGCACCGCACTCCGGGAGGATCTCGATTCTTCGGTCACCGAGATCCCGCTTCCGTCGTGGTCCGAACTCGAGGCCGAAGGCAGCAGCCTCGACGGGCTGGACGACGCCACGCTCGAGATATTTCGAAGCCGCGCAGTGCCCGAACCCGCCGGCCCGGCGAGGGACAGGCTCGAACTCGTCGACAGCAGCCGTCTGGACGTGCCGACCACGGTGATCTGCACCAGCTTCCCGTCGGAGGTCATCCAGCAGATGGCCGGCGCCGGTCATCCGATGGCCGCCGAACTCGCGCAGATCGCGAAGGTCGACTACGTCGATCTGCCGACCGGCCACTGGCCGATGTGGTCGCGGCCCGCAGACCTCGCGACCGCGATCGACGCGGCCGCGAGCGACTGACCGAGCTCAGCTGACTGCTGCGGCCTTCTTCGGCGCCCGCTTGCGTGGTGTCGCCGTGGCGGCCGCGGCAGTCTTCTTCGTCGAAGCGGGCTTCCGCGTCGACGTCGACTTGGCCGCCTTCGACTTCGCCGCAGCGGGAGGCGCCGGCACCTCGAGGACGTTTTCCAGGAACCGACCCGTGTAACTCTCCGGAACCTGCGCCACCTCCTCCGGGGTGCCCTGCGCGACGACGGTGCCGCCGCCGGACCCGCCCTCGGGCCCCATGTCGACCACCCAGTCGGAGGTCTTGATCACGTCGAGGTTGTGCTCGATCACGATCACCGTGTTGCCCTTGTCGACCAACCCGTTGACGACCCCGAGCAACTTGCGGATGTCCTCGAAGTGCAGACCCGTCGTGGGCTCGTCGAGGATGTACACCGTGCGGCCCGTCGACCGTTTCTGCAGCTCGGCGGCGAGCTTCACGCGCTGCGCCTCACCACCGGACAGCGTCGGTGCGGGCTGACCGAGCCGCACGTACCCGAGACCGACCTCGACCAGGGTCTTGAGGTAGCGGTGGATCGAGGTGATGGGCTCGAAGAACTCCGCGGCCTCCTCGATCGGCATGTCCAGCACCTCGGCGATGGTCTTGCCCTTGTAGTGGACCTCGAGAGTCTCGCGGTTGTACCGGGCGCCGTGGCAGACCTCGCACGGCACGTACACGTCGGGAAGGAAGTTCATCTCGATCTTCAACGTGCCGTCGCCGGAGCAGGCCTCGCACCGGCCGCCCTTGACGTTGAACGAGAACCGGCCCGGCTGGTAGCCGCGCACCTTCGACTCGGTGGTGGCGGCGAACAGGGTGCGGATCTTGTCGAACACCCCGGTATAGGTGGCCGCGTTGGACCGCGGGGTGCGGCCGATCGGCGACTGGTCGACCTGCACGAGCTTGTCCAGCTGGTCGAGCCCGTTGATGCGGGTGTGCCTGCCCGGTACCTGGCGGGCGCCGTTGAGCTTGTTCGCCATCACCGTCGCGAGGATGTCGTTGACGAGCGTCGACTTACCGGACCCGGACACACCGGTGACCGACGTGAGCACGCCCAGCGGGAAGCTGACATCGATGCCCCCGAGGTTGTGTTCGCGCGCACCGATGACCGTGACCTGCCGCTTGCGATCGACCGGTCGGCGGATGGCCGGAATCTCGATGTGACTGCGGCCCGACAGGTAGGCCCCGGTGAGGGATTCCTCGCAGTCCAGCAGTTCCTCGTACGGCCCGCTGTGGACGACCTTGCCTCCGTGTTCGCCGGCGAGCGGCCCGATGTCGACGACCCAGTCGGACGTGCGGATGGTGTCCTCGTCGTGTTCGACCACGATGAGCGTGTTCCCGAGGTCGCGCAGGCGCGTCAGGGTCTCGATGAGACGCCGGTTGTCGCGCTGATGCAGACCGATCGACGGCTCGTCGAGGACGTACAGGACGCCGACCAGGCCCGAGCCGATCTGGGTGGCGAGGCGGATACGCTGCGCCTCACCGCCGGACAGCGTCCCGGCGGCGCGAGCGAGCGACAGGTATTCGAGGCCGACGTCGAGAAGGAAGCCGAGACGCGCCTGAACTTCCTTGAGCACCTGACCGGCGATGGCCTCCTCGCGACTGCCCAGCGTGAGGCTGTTCAGGAAGTCGGCGCAATCGGAGATCGACAGTTCACAGACCTCGGCGATCGACTTCATGCCGAACTTCTCGTTCGCGATCGTGACCGACAGGATCTCGGGGCGCAGACGCGCACCGCCACATGCGGGACAGGGGGTGTCTCGCATGTAGCCGTCGTAGCGTTCCTTCATCTGGTCCGACTCGGTCTGCTCGAGGCGGCGGTGCAGGAAGGGCATGACGCCCTCGAACTCGGCGTAGTAGGAACGGGTACGCCCGTACCGGTTCTTGTACCGGACGTGGACCTGCTCCTCGCTGCCCTCGAGGATCGCCCGACGTGCCTTCGCGGGCAGCTTGTTCCACGGCGTCTTCATATCGAAGCCGAGAATGTCGCCGAGCCCGGACAGCAGGCGGCCGAAGTATTCGGAACTCTGCCCCATCGACCACGGCGCGATGGCGCCGTCCTCGAGGGACAGCTCGGGGTCGGGGACCACGAGGTCGGGGTCGACCTCCTTGCGGATTCCGAGACCCGTGCACTCGGGGCAGGCGCCGTAGGGGGAGTTGAACGAGAACGACCGGGGTTCGAGGTCGTCGATGGAGAGAGCGTGGCCGTTCGGGCATGCCAGCTTCTCCGAGAATCGGCGTTCCCGGTCTGCGGCGTTCTCTTCGCGGTCGACGAAGTCGAGGACGACGATGCCCTCCGCCAACCGCAGCGCGGTCTCGACGGAGTCGGTGAGCCGCTGCTTGGAGCCGGCCTTGACGGTGAGGCGGTCGACGACGACCTCGATGTCGTGCTTCTCCTGCTTCTTGAGCTTCGGCGGATCGGAGAGCGGATGCACCACGCCGTCGACCCGCACACGCGAGTAGCCCTGCATGTTGAGCTGGTCGAACAGGTCGACGAATTCGCCCTTGCGGGTACGCACGACGGGAGCGAGCACCTGGAAGCGGGTGCCTTCCTCCATGTCGAGGACCTGGTCGACGATCTGCTGCGGCGTCTGCCGCGCGATCTGCTCGCCACACACCGGGCAGTGGGCGGTGCCCGCCCGGGCGTACAGCAGACGGAGGTAGTCGTAGACCTCCGTGATGGTGCCGACCGTCGACCGCGGGTTGCGGTTGGTCGACTTCTGGTCGATGGACACCGCCGGCGACAGGCCTTCGATGAAGTCGACGTCGGGCTTGTCCATCTGACCGAGGAACTGGCGCGCGTACGCCGACAGCGACTCGACATAGCGTCGCTGGCCCTCGGCGAAGATCGTGTCGAACGCCAGACTCGACTTGCCCGAGCCCGACAGCCCGGTGAACACGATCAGGCTGTCGCGGGGCAGATCGAGATCGACCCCTCGCAGATTGTGCTCACGGGCACCCCGCACGATAAGGCGATCCGCCACTCCATGTCCCTTCATTGTTCGACAACCGAGGACGCGCACGAACGCTGAGCCCTCTGGCCGTGCCATGGTAGGCCGGGGCACCGACACGTTCTGTGGGACGGATGGCCGCCCTGCCACTCACCTGCCTGTATTCGACGGTAGCCTCCCCATCATGACCGAGCAGCCCATGGTGATAGAAGACTCGTACACCGGCCACGTCTCCCCCGGTGCGGCGCCGCAGCGCCGCACGGTTCCGGGAGCCACGATCACGAAGATGTCCGTCGGCCCCATGAACAACAACGTGTACCTGGTCGTCTGTTCCACAACCGGAAAATCCGTCCTCATCGACGCCGCCAACGAGGCGGACCGCGTCAACCAGTTGATCGGCGAACACGCGCCGTCCCTCGAGCTGATCGTCACCACGCACCAGCACGGCGACCACTGGCTGGCGCTCGAGGACGTCGCGGCCGCCACCCGCGTGGACACCGCCGCGCATCCACTCGACGCCGACGCACTGCCCGTCCGGCCCGACCGCCTCCTGGAAGACGGTGACACGGTCACCGTCGGCGACGTCACCCTCGACGTGATCCATCTCGCCGGCCACACCCCCGGCTCCGTCGCGCTCGCGCTCACCGAGGCCGGCGGCGGACGCACCCACCTCTTCACCGGTGACTCCCTCTTCCCCGGCGGCGTGGGCAAGACCGCCGACGCCGGCAAGTTCGCATCACTGCTCTCCGACGTCGAAACCAAGCTCTTCGACCGCTACGGCGACGACACGGTCGTCTACCCCGGCCACGGTGACGACACCACCCTCGGCACCGAGCGCCCCCACCTCGGGGAGTGGCGCGAGCGCGGCTGGTGACCGCAACCGATCGCCGATTGCGCACCGGACGGTCCGCGATTGGCGATCGGCCTCCCTGGGTACTGGTGAATGGGCAGCCTGTCGGTTCGGCAACATGCTCGTACGCCGACGACTGCCCTGAACTCTCGTTAGTGTGAGACGGGAGAACTCGAGATTGGGAGGCCAGGAATGCTTGTCCGTCGTATCGCTCGCCCACTGCTGTCCGCAGTCTTCATCAGCGGAGGGATCGATGCACTTCGAAATCCGGCGCAGAGAGCACAGGCCGCTGCACCACTGATCGACAAGTCCACAGAGACGCTTCCCGAGTCCGTCACGCAGAAGATCCCGTCCGACCCGGAGACGTTGGTCAAGATCAACGCCGCCGTGCAGATCGGCGGCGGAATTCTTCTCGCCACCGGGAAGGCACCGCGACTCGCATCGCTCGCGCTGGCCGGCAGCCTCGTGCCCACGACCGTTGTGGGGCACGACTTCTGGAACGAAACCGACCCGGCGAAGAAGGCGGCACAGCGCACTCAGTTCCTCAAGAACGTCAGCCTGCTCGGCGGACTGTTGATCGCCGCCGTCGACACCGAGGGCAAACCGTCCCTCGGCTGGCGTGGCCGCCGCGCCGCCCGGCACGCACAGGAGACCGTGGTCGCGGCCCTGCCGCTCGGATCGGGTCACGACCATCACGGTCCCGAGATCGCGGAGGCGTTGGCTGTGGCGTCGGAGCGTGCCCGCATCTTGACCGAAGAGGCCGCAGAGCGCGGATCCGAACTCCTCGAGGTCGCGAAAGACCGTGGCGCCGAACTCGCGAAGGTCGCGGCGGATCGCGGCCCCGAGTGGGCGGACGTCGCGAAGGAACACGGCTCCGAGTGGGCCGAGGTCGCCAAGGAACACGGCTCCGAGTGGGCCGAGGTCGCCAAGGAGCGCGGCGCGGAACTCGTCGAACTGGCGAAGGAACGCGGAGCGGAACTCGTCGACGTCGCGAAGGAGCGCGGCCCGGAATTGGCCGAGGTCGCCCGCGAGAAGGGCGGCGAATGGGCCGGCACCGCCGCGGAACACGGCGAGGTCCTGGGCAAGCGGGCCCGCAAGCAAGCGGAAGCCGCGCTCGAGAAGGCCCGAGCGAAGCGGGACGAACTGTCTCACTGACCCCGAGCCGCGGCGCCGACCTGCGCCGGATAATCGATCTGATCGGCCCCGGAGATCGCCCCTGACCTGCAATGTCAGCGGGCGGCCTCCGGGGCCGACTAGACTGTCCAGGCACTTTTGCAGCCGATCCGGCTGCAGCCGAACCAGTCAAGGAGACCTCTTGCCCGACGAGGACACGTCACGCGACGAGCGCGAGCTCGAGCAGCAGTACGTGACGATGCTCTACACCCGACTGGACGGCCTTCGCCAGTACGCGGCGAACCGGCTGAGCCGTGTACTGCTCGAAACCGGTGGGACCCCGCAGGCCCGCAGCGAGCGGGAGTCGTTCAACCAGCTCTACACCGAAGACCTCGCCAAGTACGACGCCGCGGAGAACGGACTGTGCTTCGGGCGCATCGATCTCGACGGCGAGCATCGCTACATCGGCCGACTCGGCATCCTCGACGAGGAGAACGACTACGAGACGATGCTCCTCGATTGGCGTGCGCCCCTTGCCCGCCCGTTCTACCTCGCCACCCCCGCAGCCCCCGACGGCGTCTCCCGTCGACGGCACATCCGGACGCGGAGCCGCCGGGTGACGGCCGTCAACGACGAGTATCTGGATCTGGCGGCGGCGGAGGCCGCGGGCACGATCACCGGCTCGGACGGCGTCGCGGGTGAAAGTGCACTGCTCGCCGCGCTCAACGCGGCCCGCACCGGTCAGATGAACGACATCGTCGAGACCATCCAGGGTGAGCAGGACACCATCATCCGGTCGGAGCACAAGAGTGTGCTGGTGGTCCAGGGAGGACCGGGCACCGGCAAGACCGCGGTCGCTCTGCACCGCGCCGCCTACCTGCTCTACACCTACCGGCAGCAGCTCGCGAAGGCCGGCGTCCTCATCATCGGCCCCAACGCCACGTTCCTCGACTACATCGGCCAGGTGCTGCCGTCGCTCGGCGAGACCGGTGTGCTGCTCTCGACCATCGGCGACCTCTACCCCGGTGTCCGCGCCACCGTCGAGGACAGCCTCGACGCCGGCGAGATCAAGGGCTCGCTCGACATGCTGGACGTGCTCAAGAAGGCAGTCCGGGATCGGCAGGAAGTGCCGTCGCATCCCGTCGAGCTGACCTTCGACACCTACCGGATCACCCTCGACCGCAAGGTCGTCACCCGCGCTCGTGGCCGGGCGAGGTCGTCGCGGCGCCCGCACAACCTGGCCCGGCCCATCTTCGTCTCGTCGGTCATCGAAGCGCTCGCCCAGCAACTCGCGGACACACTGGGCGCCAACGTCGTCGACGGCGGGAACCTGCTGAGCCGGGACGACATCGCCGACATGCGGGACGAGATGCGTGAAGACCCGGACATCATGACGGCGATCAGCGCGCTGTGGCCGGAATTGTCGCCGCAGCAGGTCCTCGCCGAGCTGTATGCGTCGCCGAAGCGACTGGCCGACGCCGCCCCGAATCTGACCGAAACGCAACGTGAGTCGTTGCGACGCCCCGTCATGCGCGGCTTCAGCGCCGCCGACGCGCCACTCCTCGACGAATTGGCGGAACTGCTCGGCGTCGACGACGCCGCCGAACGGGAGCGCGCCCGCCGCCAGTGGCGAGCGCAGATCGCGGATGCCCAGGGCGCTCTGGACATCCTGACCGGTTCGGCGCCGCAGGATCTCGAGGACGAGCTGGACCCGGAAATTCTGATGGCGTACGACCTGATCGACGCCAGTCAGCTGGCCGAACGCCACGACGTGGGACAGCACCAGACCACCGCGGAGCGCGCTGCGGGCGACCGAACCTGGACCTACGGCCACGTGATCGTCGACGAGGCGCAGGAGCTCTCGGAGATGGCCTGGCGAATGCTGATGCGGCGCATACCGAATCGCTGGATGACGCTCGTCGGCGACACGGCGCAAACCGGCGACCCGGCGGGAACGTCGTCGTGGCAACGGATCCTCGAACCGTACGTGGCCACCCGGTGGAAGCTCACAGAACTGACCGTCAACTACCGCACTCCGGCGGAGATCATGACGTCGGCACGGCGAGTTCTCGCCGAGATCGACGCCGAGCAGACCGTGCCGCGGTCGGTGCGCGAATCCGGTTTCGCACCATGGGCACTGCAGGTGTCCGAATCCGAGCTCGTAGACACCGTGCGCACCTGCGTGTCCCGGGAATCGGGACCGGGCACGACTGTCGTGATCGGGGGCCACGACCTCGTCGCCGTACTGGCCGATCTGAAGTCGGACACCGTCAGCGTCCTGACGGTGCGGGACGTCAAGGGGTTGGAGTTCGACTCGGTGCTCATCGCCGAGCCACAGGACATTCTCGACGAGTCGCCGCGGGGAATGAACGACCTCTACGTCGCCCTGACCCGCGCGACGCAACGACTCGGTGTGGTGCACACGAAGACGTTGCCCGCGGTGCTGTCCGAACTCGGTCCGGCCGAGGTCGGGATCCTGTCGTGACACCGGGCGGTCGCGGTCGGCTGATCGGGTGTGGGCTCGCCCTCACCACGATCGTGCTGACCGCGTGTTCGGAGGCCACCGCTTCCGACCCGCCGTCGACGGCCCCGCCTGCGCCCACTACGTCCGCATCACACCTGGACGCCCGTGGCCTGCGCTACAAGGAGTCACTGATCGAGGCCGGCATACCGGCGCTGCCCGACGACACGGTGATGGCGCTGGCCAACGGGATCTGCGGTCAACGGTCCGGCGGCACCGACGAGGCCACGATCCTCGCGCATCTGACCCCGATGGCGCAGTTCGCCTCGGCGACATCGGATATCGGCCTGACCGCCGAACAGGTGGCGCAGGTCTATCTCGATGCCGCCGAGGCGAACTACTGCTGATCAGTCCCTGGTCTCAGCGCACCGTGTGGACGATGAGGACGTCGGACGTCGACTTGCGTGCGGCATCCGACGGAACGGAGCCGAGGAGACGCCCGGTGAGCGTGTTGAGTCCGCGGTTGCCGATCACCAGAAGACCGGCCTCGACCTCGTCGACCAGGTTCAGCAGCGACTCGACGGGGGCACCGACGACAGCGCGCTCCACGACCTCCTTGGCGCCGGCGGCGTGGGCGCGCTCCTTCGCGGTGCGGAGGATCTCGTACGTCGGGGCGGAACCGGTGATCTGGTAGGCCTCGTCGCCGAGCGCGTCGGCGGCCTGCCCGACGTCCTTCGGATCGGCCGGGTAGTACGCGCAGGCGATGATCAGCTTGGCACCGGCGTCTCCCGCGATGGCAGCAGCCTTCTCGACGGCCAGAAACGACGACTCGGAGCCATCGGTTCCGACGACAACGGTCCGGTAGGCGCTCATTCATTCCTCCATGTCTGCGGTGGTCAATTGGCCGGGGTCCGGACATACGTCATGCCTGGACCCAGCAGCCACTGCGCTGACCCTAGCCGTATCGCTGCCCGCATAGGTGCATTTGCAACACATGCCACAAGGGATATCCCCAGTGCATGACGGATCACATTCCGGATGCGTGCGGGCTGTGATCGGCGTCAGCGCGACGTGCCGACCTTGGGACCGAAAACGCCGGCGGGGAACACCCCCGCCGCGACGATCGCGTCACGCCACGGGGTCGCGAGTGCGACGAGCCGGGCCGCCCCGTCCTCCCCCAGCGCGGCCCACGGGGCGAGCGCGAGATCGTCGGTGAGGTCCTCCACCAGTTCCCGGAGTTCCTTACCGTCGGCGGTGAGTTCGCCCCGGGCGTCCAGGATCTCCCGGTCACGGAGACTCTCGCATGCCGAGTCCCACTGGTCCTGGGTCCAGGCACGGCGCGTGATCGCGAACTTCTTCTGGAAGCCGAACCCGGTCGCGGTGTGTGTGATCAGCGATTCGAGTCCGCTCAGTCCCGCTGTCTGCAGGGCGGCGACGTGACCGTCGCCGCGGTACTCCCGCAGCAATGTGAGGGCATGCCAGAAAGCGAGGTGCGGTGCGTCCGGCCACGCCACCTCCGCGTACCCCGCATACAGCGGCCTGCCCTCGACACCCGGGATCCCCCGGGCCGCGATCGACGCGAGTTCGGCGGCCTCGGCCATCTCCGGTGAACTCGTCACCGATTCGCCGAGAAGTCGCACATACGCCTCCCCGACCGCCCGGTACCGCGCCTCGACGACTGCCGCGGGCGAGGCCAGACCCCAGGCACGCGGAATGACCGACTCGATCACTGCCGGACTGAAGTTGAAGAAGGTCGCAGTGACGACGCCCGCACCGACCGCGCCCATCGGCGCGGAGCGGCCCGCGAAGTAGCCCATCCGACCCGGCTCGAGTCCCGCCTCGACCAGACGATCCTCGACCTCGGGAACGAAATAGCTGAGGGAATGAAGCAGCTCCAAGGACCGGGCGGTACGACCTGCGTTGTGTGCATCCATACTTCAGACCGTACTGCCTCGGCGCCGTCGCTATTTCAGGCCCGCGGCGTCCATTCCGCGCAGTTCCTTCTTCAGGTCGGCGATCTCGTCGCGCAGTCGTCCGGCGAGTTCGAACTGCAGATCACGGGCGGCGTTCATCATCTGATCAGTCAATTCCTTGACCAGGTCCGCCAACTCCGCCCTGGGCATCGACTTCGTGTCACGACCCTCGTACACCCCGGCGCTGACCGAGCGCCCGGCCTCGCCCTGCGCACGGCGCCCGCGGGTGGCGTTGCGTCCGGAACCGCCGACGTCGACTCCGCTGGCCGTGTCCTCGGCTTCCTCGTAGACCTGGTCGAGGATGTCCGCGATCTTCTTCCGCAGCGGTTGCGGATCGACGCCCATCTTCTCGTTGTAGGCGATCTGCTTCTCACGCCGCCGCTCGGTCTCCTCGATCGCGTGCTGCATCGAGTCGGTGATCTTGTCGGCGTACATGTGGACCTGGCCGGAGACGTTACGAGCCGCACGGCCGATCGTCTGGATGAGGCTGGTCGAGCTCCGGAGGAACCCCTCCTTGTCGGCGTCGAGGATGGCGACCAACGACACCTCGGGAAGGTCGAGGCCCTCACGCAGCAGGTTGATACCCACCAGAACGTCGTACTCCCCCAGCCGGAGCTGCCGGAGCAGCTCGACCCGTCGCAGCGTGTCGATGTCCGAGTGCAGGTACCGCACCCGGATACCGAGCTCGAGGAGGTAGTCGGTGAGATCTTCCGCCATCTTCTTCGTCAACGTGGTGACGAGGACGCGCTCGTCCCGGTCCGCGCGTTCGCGGATCTCGTGCACGAGGTCGTCGATCTGCCCCTTGGTCGGTTTGACGACCACCTGGGGGTCGACGAGACCGGTGGGGCGGATGACCTGCTCGACGAACTCCCCGCCGGCCTGCCCCAGCTCGTACTTGCCGGGTGTGGCCGACAGATACACCGTCTGCCCGATGCGCTGGGTGAACTCCTCCCACGTCAGCGGACGGTTGTCGGTGGCGGACGGCAACCGGAACCCGAACTCGACGAGGTTCCGCTTGCGCGACATGTCGCCCTCGTACATCGCGCCGATCTGCGGGACCGTCACGTGGGACTCGTCGATGACGAGGAGGAAGTCTTCCGGGAAGTAGTCGATGAGCGTGGCGGGCGCAGTGCCCGGTCCACGACCGTCGATGTGACGCGAGTAGTTCTCGATGCCGGAGCAGAACCCGACCTGCTTGATCATCTCGAGGTCGTACTGGGTGCGCATCCGGAGACGCTGCGCCTCGAGCAGCTTGCCCTTGTTCTCGAGGTCGGCGAGCCGTTCCTCGAGTTCGGCTTCGATGTCCTTGACGGCGCGTTCCATCCGCTCGGGACCCGCGACGTAGTGCGTGGCCGGGAAAATGCGCACCGAGTCGACCTTCCGCACCACGTCCCCGGTGAGGGGATGCAGGTAGTACAGCGCCTCGATCTCGTCGCCGAAGAACTCGATCCGGACCGCCAGCTCCTCGTACGAGGGAATGATCTCGACGGTGTCGCCGCGCACCCGGAAGGATCCGCGGGTGAACGCCAGATCGTTGCGGGTGTACTGCACGTCGACCAGCAGCCGCAGCAGAGCGTCGCGCGGAACCTCCACACCGACCTCGAGCTGCACCGACCGGTCGAGGTACGACTGCGGGGTGCCGAGGCCGTAGATGCACGACACGGACGCCACCACGACCACGTCCCGCCGCGAGAGCAGGCTCGACGTCGCCGAGTGGCGCAGTCGCTCGACGTCGTCGTTGATCGACGAGTCCTTCTCGATGTAGGTGTCGGTCTGCGCGATGTACGCCTCGGGCTGGTAGTAGTCGTAGTACGAGACGAAGTACTCCACCGAGTTGTTGGGCAGCATGTCGCGCAGCTCGTTGGCCAACTGCGCGGCGAGCGTCTTGTTCGGCGCCATCACCAGGGTGGGCCGCTGCACCTTCTCGATCAGCCACGCCGTGGTCGCGGACTTGCCCGTACCGGTGGCGCCGAGCAGGACCACGTCCTTCTCACCGGCGTTGATACGGCGTTCCAGATCGGCGATCGCGGTGGGCTGGTCGCCGGCCGGCTTGTGGTCGCTGACCACCTCGAACCGCGCTTCCGACCGCTCGATATCCCCGATGGGACGGAACTCGGAATGTGCCACCACGGGGTGCTCGGATGCAAACGCCATGCAACCAGGGTAGGCGCAGGTACCGACAAACTCCCCGACGATCTCGGTCAGCTGAAAAACCCGGTAGGTTCCCCACCATGGCAGGCGCGAGTCACGACATCCACCCACCGAAGGTCGAATACTTCGACCTTCGCGATCACACCAACACCGACCCCAAGGGTTTCGTCCGCCACGTCGATCACTACCGGGTCGAACCGTGGGGGCTGTACATGGCGCGCACCTCCGACCACCGCCAGTTCCACTACCTGGAGTCGTGGCTGCTCCCCGACCTGGGTCTGCGCGCGTCGATCTTCCACTACCACCCCTACCACCAGCGCGATCAGGACCACTATGTCGACATCGGCACCTTCACCCGGGGTGACGACGTGTGGAAGTCGGAGGACCACTACCTGGATCTGGTGGTGCGCACCGGCCGCGACACCGAACTCCTCGACGTCGACGAGCTGATCGAGGCGCACAGCACCGGCCTGCTCGACACCGCGACGGTCGAGCAGGCGATCCTCACCGCCACCACGGCGATCGACGGCATCGCCGCGCACGGCCACGACCTCGGCCGCTGGCTGGCCTCGATCGGCATGCCGATCGACTGGCGGTGACCTACGCGGTCCAGCCGGTCTGCTCGGCCCATTCCCACGCCCGGTGATAGGCGCGATCGAACCACGGGGACTTCGCGTCCGCATAGGCGGTGATCGCGTCCCGGTAGTCCGTGTGCCCGGCCGCCTTCTCCGCCGCACCTTCCTTGACCGCGAGGTACTCCGTGCGGGCGTCGGTGTCGGCGCGGAGCCAGTCGCGGAACACGAGCGCGAACTGCTGTCCGGGCCACCCGTCGACCCGAACGTGGATGTTGACGGGCCGGCCCGGATCCGCGCCGCCGTGGATTCGCTTGCCCCACAGCGCCGGGTCGGTCTCTCCGCCCTGGTACGCGGGCTTCGGGTCGTCGGCGGTGATGTGCTCGATGCGAGGGAACCCGGCGTCGGCGAAAGATTCTGCCAGGTCGTCGGCCGTCTCGAGGTTCGCGACGGTCACCTGGACGTCGATGACGTCCTTGGCGGGCAATCCTTCGACGGCCGTCGACCCGATGTGGTCGATCCGGACGGCGCGATCGCCGCACACCAGTCTCAATCGAGCGATCAACCGGTCCGCCTGCGCCGGCCACTGCGGATTCGGCGGGGCGAGTTCGGGCAGGACACGGACGACGGACCGTGTGCGGATGTTGGACTCGAAGGGCACGAGACGCTCCGACCACAGTGCCCGGATCTCCGGTTCGAGCGCGCCCGGGGCGCCGCTGTTGTCGAGCCAGACGTCGGCCGCCGCCCGCCGTTGATCGTCGTCCGCCTGGGCTGCGATCCGCGCCCGCGCATCGGTCTCGGGCATCCCCCGCGATCCGACGAGCCGCTGCACCCGCTCCTCGGCATCGACGAACACGACGACGACCAGGTGGAACGCCGCGCCCATTCCGCCCTCGACCAGCAACGGAATGTCCTGAACGAGGATCGCGTCCTGTGGCGCCGATTCGATCGTCTCGGTGGTGCGCGCCCCGACGAGCGGGTGGACGATCGAATTCAGCGCCAGCCGTGATTCGTCCTCCGCAAAGGCACGCGCTGCCAGGGCAGGCCGGTCGAGTGCGCCGTCCTCCGTCAGGATCTCCTCACCGAACCGGTCGACGAGGGCGGCGAGGCCGGGTGTTCCGGGTTCGACGACCTCCCGCGCAATCAGATCGGCGTCGACGATGACGGCCCCGAGTTCGGCGAGGACCTTCGACACGGTGGACTTACCGGCTCCTATGCCTCCAGTGAGGCCGATTCTCAACACGCCTCCCAGTGTTGCACCCGCCGCGGAACGAGTACGCACGTCCCTCGCCGATCTCCACCCTCTTCCCTCTCTGCAGACTCACCTGCCCCAAATACCACAGATGTCCGACATGGTCGGTTATGTTCTAGCGAACGCACCCGACCTGCACCTTCTCGAAGAAGAGGAACGCCATGCGCGATCACCGCAACCAGTTCGGTCGGCACCGCCTCGGCATTGCGGGCGGGGTGCATTGCATCGAGATCCCCGAGGTGGCGTCCGCACTCGCGGAGCATCGCCGGACCTGGCTCACGGCACTCATCAGCCAGGGCAGGCACAGTTTCGCAACGATGCGCAAGCGTGCCGAGGTGCAGTCGTCGTCCGGCTACTGGATTCCCGCCACCGCGAACTGAGTACCCGCCTCACCCGACACTCACTGTGGCCCAACCTCCGGAGAGGTTGGGCCACAGTCATGTTGGGATGTCCGGCAACGACGAGACCCCGCCCCTGCAGTGCAGGAGCGGGGTCTTCGGCTTTGCCTGACGAGTCAGGCGGACGTGCTAGGCGTTGCCCGACAGCTTCTCGCGCAGAGCGGCGAGCTGTGCGTCGCTGGCCAGCGATCCGCCGGCAGACTCGGACGACGAGGTGCTGGCGGACGAAGCGGCGTCGGCGTCGCCGGCACCCGACTCGGAGGAGTAGCCGGCAGCAGCGGTGGCAGCCTCGGCGGCCTCGTCTGCAGCGGTCTTCTCCATCTGAGCGGTGTGCATCTTGTGGCGACGCTCAGCCTCGGCGTAGCGGTTCTCCCACTCTTCACGCTGCTTGTCGAAGCCCTCGAGCCATTCGTTGGTCTCGGGATCGAAGCCCTCGGGGAAGATGTAGTTGCCCTGCTCGTCGTAGCTGTCCGCCATGCCGTACTTGGACGGATCGAACTCGGCGTTGTAGTCCTCGTTGGCCTGCTTCAGCGACAGCGAGATGCGACGACGCTCGAGGTCGATGTCGATGACCTTGACGAGTGCATCGTCGTTGACTCCGACAACCTGGTCCGGGACCTCCACGTGGCGCTCGGCCAGCTCGGAGATGTGGACGAGGCCTTCGATTCCCTCTTCGACGCGCACGAAGGCACCGAACGGAACCAGCTTCGTGACCTTGCCGGGCACGATCTGGCCGATGGCGTGCGTGCGGGCGAACTGACGCCACGGGTCTTCCTGCGTCGCCTTGAGCGACAGGGAGACGCGCTCGCGGTCCAGGTCGACGTCGAGAACCTCGACGGTGACCTCGGTGCCGACCTCGACAACCTCGGACGGGTGGTCGATGTGCTTCCAGGACAGCTCGGACACGTGCACCAGGCCGTCGACGCCGCCCAGGTCCACGAAGGCACCGAAGTTGACGATGGAGGACACGACGCCCTTGCGGACCTGGCCCTTCTGCAGCTGGTGCAGGAACTCGCTGCGAACCTCGGACTGCGTCTGCTCGAGCCATGCACGGCGCGAGAGGACGACGTTGTTGCGGTTCTTGTCGAGCTCGATGATCTTGGCCTCGATCTCCTTGCCGACGTACGGCTGCAGATCGCGGACACGGCGCATCTCGACGAGCGAAGCGGGGAGGAAGCCACGCAGGCCGATGTCGAGGATCAGGCCGCCCTTGACGACCTCGATGACGGTGCCCTTGACGGCCTCGTCCTTCTCCTTGAGCTCCTCGATGGTGCCCCAGGCACGCTCGTACTGAGCGCGCTTCTTCGACAGGATCAGTCGGCCTTCCTTGTCCTCCTTGGTGAGGACGAGAGCTTCGACCTCATCGCCCACGGAGACGACCTCGTTGGGGTCGACGTCGTGCTTGATGGAGAGCTCACGGGAAGGGATGACGCCTTCGGTCTTGTAACCGATGTCGAGCAGGACCTCGTCGCGATCGACCTTGACGATGGTGCCTTCGACGATGTCGCCATCGTTGAAGTACTTGATCGTTGCGTCGATGGCGGCGAGGAAGTCCTCGGCGGAGCCGATGTCGTTGACGGCTACCTGCGGCGAGGTCACGGTGGTGGAGGGCATGTGTTGAGTTGCTCCGGACGGGTTGTGGTCGGTTGATGGTGTTCTGTCGGACAAGCAACCTGAACCGACGAAACATTCCGCCGAATCAGATCACCGCAAGCGCAGTGAACGACACCCGACTGGAACCGAACAAACTCGAACTGAACCGAATCCGATGCCGCACACATAGACACTCGCGTGCAATAGGCTACGCGCCCGTGGGCAAGCTGGGCAAACCCGGGCACGTTCCCACGCTCTACTCTGTTGCCCATGCCCGATCCTCGCCCGTCCGATTCTCCCCTCTCGCCCGAAGACGACCGTCACGGCACCGCCAACAGCGTCCTCGGAACATCGGGGGTGAGCCGCGTCCGCGTCGATTCGGAGTCCAGCGAACGCGCGAGCCGTGCCTGGTGGGACGCCGATGCGGACGACTACCACCGCACCCACGGCGAGTTCCTCGGCGTGGACTCGTCCGAGGGTGAGTTCGTCTGGTGTCCGGAGGGACTCCACGAGGGCGACTACCACCTTCTCGGTGACGTGGCAGGCAAGGACGTCCTCGAGGTGGGCTGCGGTTCCGCTCCCTGCGCGCGGTGGCTCGCCGGCCGGGGCGCCCGGGCGGTCGGGCTCGACCTGTCCATGTCGATGCTGACCCGCGGAGTCGAGGCCATGCGGGCGGGCGGCGCGACCGTGCCGCTCGTTCATGCGGGAGCCGAGCACCTCCCCTTCGCCGACGCGAGCTTCGACATCGCATGTTCGGCTTTTGGAGCAGTTCCGTTCGTGGCGGACTCACAGCAGGTGATGAGCGAGGTGGCGCGCATTCTTCGCCCGGGTGGGCTGTGGGTCTTCGCCGTCAACCATCCGATCCGCTGGATCTTCCCGGACGATCCGGGCCCACGCGGGCTCACTGCGTCGCTCCCCTACTTCGACCGCACGCCGTACGTGGAGGTCGACGGCGACGGCGTCCCCACCTACGTCGAGCACCACCGGACGATCGGCGACCGGGTGCGCGAGATCGTGGCGGCAGGATTGGAGGTGCGCGACATCATCGAGCCGGAGTGGCCCGAGTGGCTCGACCGGGAATGGGGGCAGTGGAGCCCGCTGCGGGGACAGATCTTCCCCGGCACCGCCATCTTCAGCTGCCGCAAACCCGTGAGTACTTCTTAACCGCCCGCGGTTGAGAAGTACTCACGGGGCCGGAGGCCACTACAGCAGCTTCGACAAGAACAGCTTGGTGCGGTCGTGCTGCGGATTGGCGAGCAGCTCGCGGGGGTTGCCCGATTCCACGACGACGCCGGCGTCCATGAACACGAGCTGGTCGGCCACCTCGCGCGCGAAGCCCATCTCGTGCGTGACGACGACCATCGTCATGCCGCCGGCCGCAAGATCCTTCATCACGGTCAGCACCTCCCCGACCAGCTCCGGGTCGAGGGCGGACGTCGGCTCGTCGAACAGCATCAGCTTGGGATCCATCGCCAGCGCGCGGGCGATCGCGACGCGCTGCTGCTGACCACCCGACAGCTGCGCCGGGTACGCGTCCGCCTTCTCACTCAGGCCCACCTGCTCGAGGAGATCACGTCCTCGCTCGAGCGCCTTCTTCTTGCTCAGCCTCTTCACCTGGATGGGCGCCTCGATGATGTTCTCGAGTGCCGTCCGGTGCGGGAAGAGGTTGAAGTGCTGGAAGACCATCCCGATGTCGCGGCGCTGCTTCGCGGCCGCCCTGGGATGGAGTTCGTAGAGCTTGCCGCCCCGCTCGGAATACCCGACGATCTCACCGTCGACGTACAGCCGCCCGGCGTTGACCTGCTCGAGGTGGTTGATGCACCGCAGGAACGTCGACTTCCCCGAGCCCGACGGCCCGACCAGGCACAGGACCTGGCCGGCGTCGATCTCCAGCGACACACCCTTGAGTACCTTCAGCGCCCCGAAGTTCTTGCAGACCCGGTCCGCCTTGACCATCGGCGTCATCGTCGTTCCCCTCCGGGTGTGTCGGGCAAGGTCTCCGGCCCGGGTTCGATCACGAGCGGCTTGCCCTGCGCGTCGGCGAGCGCCTGCAGTTGCCGCGGGGTGAGCTTGCGGGACGCACCCTTCGAGTAGTACCGCTCCAGGTAGAACTGGCCGATCATGAGCAGGCTGGTGATGGCGAGGTACCAGGTGGCGGCCACCATCAGCAGCGGGATGGGCTGGAAGTTCGCGCCCGAGATGTCTCTGGCACGTCCGTACAACTCCAGGCTGTACGGCACCGCGGTGACCAGCGACGTCGTCTTCAGCATGCTGATCAGCTCGTTGCCGGTCGGCGGGATGATCACTCGCATGGCCTGCGGCAGGACCGTGCGGCGCATGGTCTGCGACCACGTCATACCGAGCGCCACCGACGCCTCGGTCTGCCCTTCGGCGACCGAGTTCACGCCGGCACGGACGATCTCGGCCATGTACGCGGCCTCGTTGAGTCCCAGCCCGATCACCGCGAACAGGAACGCCGCGTTGATTCCCTGCAGATCGATGTGCACGAACTGGTGGACGAACGGGATTCCCAGATCCAGCTGCTTGTAGATGGACGGGAACAGTCCCCAGAACACCAACTGCACGTAGACCGGAGTCCCGCGGAAGATCCACAGGTAACCCCACGACGCCGCCTTCAGCACCGGGTTCGGAGACAGCCGCATGACGGCGAGGACCACACCCAGAATGATGGCGATCGCCATCGACAGGATCGTCAGCTGGATGGTGTTCCACGCCGCGGCCGAGATCCGTGCATCGAACAGATAGCGGGCGTAGATGTCCCAGCGGTACGCCTCGTTGGTGCGTGCACCGTTGACGAACAGCGCCAGCAGCAGGCCGACCACGATCGCGGCGATCCAGCGGCCGGGCCGCCGCAGCGGAATCGCCTTGATTGGCTCCGGTTCCTGCCCCGGCTCGGTGCCGGACCGGTCCGGGGCCTTCTCCACGTCAGACACTCGTCAACCGCTCAGCTCGTGGCGCCGTTGATCTGCGAAGTCGTGATGACGCCCGCCTCGACGCCCCAGTTCTCCGCGATCGTCCGGTAGGTGCCGTCGTCGATGAGGTGCTGCAGCGCCTGCTGGAGGGTCTGCGCGAGCGGCGAACCCTTCGCGACGGGCCAGCCGTACGGCGCGGCGTCGAAGACCTCGCCCGCAGCCTCGATCTTGCCTTCGCTCTGCTTGATCGCGTACGCGGTGACGGGCGAATCGGCGGACATCGCGTCGACCTTGCCGAGTGCGACGGCGCTGGCGGCGTCGTCCTGGCTGTCGAACTTCACGATCTCGATGGGCGGCTTCCCGGCCGCGACGCACGCCGCGCTCTTGGCGGGCACCTCCTCGAGATCCTCGATGGTGGTGGTCTGCACGCCGACCCGCAGGCCGCACGCGTTGGTGGGGTCGACGGACTTACCGGCGGGCTGCGCCCACTGCACTCCGGCGCTGAAGTAGGTGGTGAAGTCGACCGACTGCTCGCGCTCCTTGGTGTCGGTGAACGACGACATACCCATGTCGTAGCTGCCGGCCTGGATCGACGGGATGATCTTGTCGAAGTCCGCCTCGGTGTACTCCGGTGTCACGCCGAGCACCTTGCCCACCGCATCGACGAGGTCGACGTCGAAGCCGACGATCTTGCCGCTCGGATCCTTGAACTCGTTGGGCGAGTACGGAATATTGACACCGACGATGATCTTGCCGGACGAGGCGATCTCTTCCGGCAGCGTCGCCGCGATGGCATCCACCTTGTCGACTTCCACGGCGACGGTCTCTTCGCCGGACGGCGTACCACCGCCCTCGGTGTTGCTGGCGCAGCCGGCGAGCAGCAGAGCGCTGCCACCCGCCAGTGCACAGATGGTGCGGGCCACTCGGCCTCGCGCGAAGACGGATCGACCAGACACTGGCATGTCCTCCAAGGAAATCGTGGTACACCGAGCGAGCTACGGCGACGGAGAACTCTCGAACTCCGAATAGTCGAACGGTAGGTTACGGCACCCACATCTGCGGACGTCGTTACCGAACATTAACGGCCTGCCGCGGCCTGTGGCGGCGGTTTCAGCGACGGAGTGTGCGGGCGAGGACCGTCTCCGTGAATTCACTGGTCGACGCGAGTCCACCCAGGTCAGCCGTGGCGACGCCGGATGCGATCGTCACGCGGACGGCGTCGCGGATCCGGTGGGCCGCGCCGGCCAGATGCCGGTCCGCGCGGCGGTCCCCGAGCCACTCCAGCATCATCGCGGCCGACAGCATCAGCGCCGTCGGGTTGGCGCGGTTGCGCCCGGCGATGTCAGGTGCCGCGCCGTGCGCCGCCTGCGCCATCACCTGGGTCTCGGAACGGTTGATCGACGGCGCCGTACCGAGCGAGCCGGACAGCTCCCCGGTCAGATCCGACAGGATGTCGCCGAACATGTTCTCCGTGACCACGACATCGAAATCGGCTCCCCGGCGCACGAGATGCGCGGTCATCGCGTCCACGTGCTCGTCGTCGATCCGCACGTCCGGGTAGTCGCGCTCCCCCACCTCCCGGCAGACGTCGCGGAACAGCCCGGTCGTCATCGACAGCACGTTGGCCTTGTGCACGATCGTGACGTGCCGGCCGCGTGTGCGCGCCAGCGCGAATGCGGTGTGCGCGATGCGCTCACACGCCTTCCTCGTCACGACGCCGACCGCCAGCGCCACGTCCGGAGTGGGCATGAACTCGCCGCTGCCGGCGAACATGTTCCGATCCGCGTACAACCCTTCGGTGTTCTCCCGGACGATCACCAGGTCCATGTCCGGGACCGTCGAGGCGACGCCCCCGAGCGAGCGCGCGGGGCGAATGTTCGCGAAGAGGTCGAATCTCTTGCGCACCACCCCGCCGGGGGTCAGCCGGCCGCGGAACGGTTCCGGGTAGGCGGCGCTGTCGTGCGGGCCCAGGATCCAGGCGTCGAGTTCGTCCAGCGCGGAGAGCGTGGACTCGGGGATCGGCGTGCCGTGCGACTCGATGGCGCCGAGGCCGAGGGGCAGTTCCACCCAGTCGACGTCGCCGCCTCCTGCCGCGGTCACCGCGGCCGAGACCACCCGCTGGGTGGCCGGGACGATCTCGTGACCGATGCCGTCGCCGAGGAGCACCCCGATCCGGGTATCGGAAATGTTTGCCGTAGCACCGCTCATGAGGCCATCATTGCCTACCATGGTCCAGTCGGTGGAACTGCTGTTCGACGAAGCGACCGACGTTGCCGTGCGCGCGGAGTGGCAACGCCTGTGGGATGCCGGGATGCCCAGCCGCACTCGCGTTCGCGCCGAATCGAATCGGCCCCACATCACCCTGTTCGTGGCACGCCACATCCCACCCGAGATCGACGAACTGCTGGGCCGCCGGATCGCGACGCCCTCGTTCCACATCCGGCTGGGCGGGCTCGTGATGTTCGGCGGCAGGCACGTCACGCTGTCCCGGTTGGTGGTGCCGTCGAAGGCGCTGCTGTCCCTGCACCGCAGCGTGTTCGATCTCGCGGCGCACGCTACGGAGATCACGCCGCACATCCGCCCGGGCGAGTGGACGCCGCACGTGACTCTCGCGCGGCGACTGCCGGCCGATCAGATCGCGGAGGCCGCGCGGCTCCTCGACGGCGGCGACATCATCGGCCGGGCGTCGGTGGTGCGCCGGTGGGACGGCGACGCCAAACGCGAGTGGGTCGTCACGGCACCACCGTGATCACGGTGCGTCCACGGCGACCGCGTCGGCTGCCTTGCGCGAAGACCGTTGGGTGACGACGATTCCCGCGATCACCGCGAGTGCCCCGACAGGCTGGTTCCAGGAGATGTTCTCGTCGAGTGCGACCGCACCGAGCACGACGCCGACCACCGGTGTCAGGTAGGTGACGGTGGAGGCCGCGGTGGGCCCCCAGCCGCGCACCACGTTCGTGTTCCACACGAACGCCAGCCCGGTGCCGAACGCCCCGAGCCCGATCATCGACGCGACGATCGCGGGAGTCAGGTGCATCGGCGTGCTCGCGACCCACGGGGCGGCGAGGACCATGGCGGCAGCGGCGATCGACACCTGCATGAACGCGATGGTGGGCGTGCCGACGCCCCGCGGAAGGATGAACCGCCTCAGGTAGACCAGTGCCACACCGTACGACGCGGTGGCGCCGAGGCACGCGAGCTGGGCGGAGACGCTGCCGATGATCCCCGCCTGCCACGGCGCCAGCACCACGACCACCCCCGTGAATCCGAGCAGGAGGCCGAACAGCTTTGCGTCCGTGAGTTTCTCCCCCGGCAGGAACGCCAGGGCCACCGACATCGTCATGAGCGGCGTGGTCGCGTTGTAGATGCTGGCCAAGCCCGAACTGATGCTCTGCTCGGCCCAGCTGAACAGCAACCACGGCACCACACACTGGGCGACCGCCAGTACCGACAGGTGCGCCCACGTCGCCGCTTGGCGCGGCAACCGTGTCCGGGTGAGTCCGAGGACGGCACCGAGCGTCACCGCCCCGAACACGAGTCGCCACAGCACGACCTGCGTGAAGGACAGGCCGTCGAGGCCGACCTTGATGAAGAGGAAACTCGCGCCCCAGGCGAGCGCCGTGCCCGCGTACTGGACCGCCAGATTCCCTCTCAAAACCGGAAGTCCCCGTGCTGGGTGACTTCGTTGTGCGTGTCGGGCGTGCGGCCGGCGAGCGCCAGCGCGTCGAGCGCCAGGAACACGAGGAGTACCACGACCAGGATTGTCATGTCTTCAGCCTCGTAGCATCGACCTCCGAGAAAAAGTGGCAGAAACGACATTGTTGACCGTATTTCTGCCATACTGGGACGGTGCTGAAGAAAGTCGTCGTACCGCTCATGCCGCTCACCGAAGCGTTCGAGCTCGGAGTCGCCTGCGAGGTGTTCGGGTTCGACCGATCCGACGACGGACTTCCCACCTACGACTTCTCCCTCGTCGCCGGCTCACCGGAACCCATCCGCACCCGCTTCGGATACGGCATCGACGTCCCGTACGACCTCGACCGGCTCGACGACGCCGACCTCGTCGTCGTTCCCGCGGGCGGAACCTACGCCGAGGCGGACGGCACATTCGTCTGCGCGAAGGACCCCGACCCGTGCATGGACCCCCTCCTCGACAAACTGCGGGCCGCGGTGGACCGGGGCGCCAAGGTCGCCAGCCTCTGCAGCGGCGCCTTCGTGCTCGGCGCGGCCGGACTGCTGGACGGACGCAAGTGCACCACCCATTGGCGGCACGCCCAGCGGCTCGCCGACCTCCACCCGGCGGCGACGGTGGACCCGAACGTCCTGTACGTCGACGACGATCCCGTCCTGACCAGCGCGGGCACCGCCGCGGGCATCGACCTGTGCCTGCACATCGTGCGCAAGGAACAGGGCAGCCGGGTGGCCAACGGGATCGCGCGGCGCATGGTGGTCCCACCGCACCGGGACGGCGGTCAGGCGCAGTACGTGGCGATGCCGCTGCCGTCGACGACGATCGACACCCTCGGGCCGCTGCTCGACTGGATGACCGAGCACCTCGCCCTCGACCTGTCGGTGACCGCGGTGGCGGCCAAGGCCAACATGTCTCCCCGCACGTTCGCGCGAAGGTTCCAGGCCGAGACCGGGACCACCCCGGCCCGATGGCTCAGCGATCAGCGGGTGCTGGCCGCGCAGCACCTGCTGGAGAACTCCGACCTCTCGGTCGACGTGATCGCCGAACGGGTCGGCTTCGGCGGCGGCGCCGTCCTGCGGCAGCATTTCCTCCGGCTGCGCCACACCACCCCGCAGGCCTACCGCCGCACGTTCCGGGACACGGAGCGCACCGGCTGACGACGCCGCAGGGAAGAATCGACGGCGACGCGGCGTTGCACACGCAAAGCAGTCACCGAACGAAAGGACCCTCGTGGCCACCAAGACTCTGACTCAGCAGAACTTCGACGAGACCGTGACCGGCAACGATGTCGTTCTGGTCGACTTCTGGGCATCGTGGTGCGGACCGTGCCGCTCCTTCGCCCCCACCTTCGAGGCCTCGTCGGAGCAGCACCCCGACGTCGTACACGCCAAGGTCGACACCGAAGCGGAACAGGGCATCGCCGCCGCCGCGAACATCCGGTCGATCCCGACCATCATGGCGTTCCGCGAGGGTGTGCTGGTGTTCAGCCAGCCCGGCGCGCTGCCGCCCGCGGCGCTCGAGGATCTGGTCACGCAGGTCAAGGCCCTCGACATGGACGAGGTGCGCAAGCAGATCGCCGAGCAGGCGCCGGCCGAATAGGGCGGAGGACCGCCGCCGCCTAGTGTGCGGCGGCGTCCCAACTGCGACCGGTGCCGACGGACACGTCGAGCGGCACCGACAGCTCGATGGCCGAGGACATCTTGTCGCGGACCAGCTGTTCGACCTGTTCCCGTTCCGAATCGACGACCTCGAGCACGAGTTCGTCGTGGACCTGCAGCAGCATCCGCGACTTCAGGCCCGCCTCGCGCAGCGACCGCTGCACGTTGATCATCGCGACCTTGATGATGTCGGCGGCCGTGCCCTGGATGGGGGCGTTGAGCGCGGCCCGCTCGGCGACCTCCCGACGCTGGCGGTTGTCGCTGGTGAGGTCGGGCAGGTAGCGGCGACGCCCGTACAGCGTCGACGTGTAGCCGTCCTTGCGGGCCTGTTCCACGACCTCGTGCAGGTAGTCGCGTACCCCGCCGAACCGCGCGAAGTACGCCTCCATCTGCGATTTGGCCTCTTCGGTCGAGATCTTGAGCTGGGCGGCCAGACCGAACGCGCTCAGCCCGTACGCCAGCCCGTAGGACATCGCCTTCACGCGGCGGCGCAGCTCCGGGGTGACCTCCTCGATCGGCACGCCGAACGCACGCGCGCCGACGAAGCTGTGCAGGTCTTCGCCGGTGTTGAACGCCTCGATCAGCCCCTCGTCACCGGACACGTGGGCCATGATCCGCATCTCGATCTGGCTGTAGTCGGCCGTGAGCAGCGAGTCGTAGCCCTCGCCGACGACGAAACCGTCCCGGATCTGCCTGCCGGCGTCGGTGCGGACCGGGATGTTCTGGAGGTTGGGCTCTGTCGACGACAGCCGGCCGGTGGCCGCGACGGTCTGGTTGAACGTCGTGTGGATACGGCCGTCCTCGGCGACCGTCTTCAGCAGCCCGTCGACGGTCACCTTCAGCCGCGTCGCGTCGCGGTGCGCGAGCAGGTGCTCGAGGAACGGGTGCGACGTCTTCTCGAACAGGTTCTGCAACGCCTCGGCGTCCGTGGTGTAACCGGTCTTCGTCTTCTTCGTCTTGGGCATCTCCAGCTCGTCGAACAGCACGACCTGCAGCTGTTTGGGCGACCCGAGGTTGATCTGCTTGCCGATGACCCCGTAGGCCGCCTCCGCCGCCGCGGAGACCTCGGCCGCGAACCGGCTCTGCAGGTCGTGCAGGTGGTCACCGTCGACGGCGATACCGGACGCCTCGATGTCGGCCAGCACCTCGAGCAGCGGCAACTCCATCTCGGACAGCAGCGCCGTCGATTCGATGTTCGCGAGTTCGGTGTCGAGCGCGGCCGCGAGGTCGAGGACGGCGCGGGCGCTGAGAATTTCGGTCTCGGCGGCTTCCGCGTCGACCTGGTCGGCGTCGTCGAGCAGCGACAGCTGCTCCTGGCCGGTCTCCTCCACCCGCAGCTCCCTGCGCAGATACCGCAGCGACAGGTCGTCGAGGTTGAACGTCCGCTGCCCGGGCCGCACCAGGTAGGCCGCCAGCGCGGTGTCGCTGGTGAGACCACCGAGCACCCAGCCGCGTCCGCGCAGCGCGTGCATCGCCCACTTGGCCTCGTGCAGGGCCTTCGGCTGATCCGCGTCGGCGAGCCAGTTGCCGAGCGCCTTCTCGTCCTCCGGGGTGGCGGAAGCGGTGGCGACGTAGGCGCCCTCGCCGTCGGCGGCGGCGATGGCGATCGCCGTCACGTCACCGCCGTACGGGGTGCGGGTGCCGACCACCGACACGCCGGATCGCTCGCCCGTCGACGCGTGCGCCGACAGCCAGTCCGCGACGGCCCCGGGATCGAGCGCGCTCCCGCGCACCTCGAACCCCTCCTCGGCCTCCGCTTCGACCGGGGCCAACGTGGCGAACAGCCGGTCGCGCAGCACCTTGAACTCGAGGTCGTCGAACAGCGCGTGAATCTTCTCCCGATCCCACTGCGCGAGCATCAGCTGGTCCGGGGTGTACGGCAGCGGGACGTCGCGCACCATCTCGGTCAGTTCGCGGTTGAGCAGGACGTTCGGCAGGTTCTCCCGCAGTGCGTCACCGACCTTGCCGCGAACCTTGTCGACGTTGTCGACCAGGCCGACGAGATCGCCGTACTCCTTGATCCACTTGGTGGCGGTCTTCTCCCCGACACCCGGGATGCCCGGCAGGTTGTCGCTCGGGTCGCCGCGCAGTGCCGCGAAGTCGGGGTACTGCGCAGGTGTGAGCCCGTACTTCTCCTCGACGGCCGCGGGCGTGAACCGGGTGAGGTCCGAGACGCCCTTCTTCGGGTAGAGCACCGTGACCCCGTCGGTGACCAGCTGGAGCGAGTCCCGGTCGCCGGTCACCACGAGGACGCGGTACCCGAGCGCCTCGGCCTGGGTGGTGAGCGTGGCGATGATGTCGTCGGCCTCGAAGCCTTCCTCGGCCATCACCGGGATGCCGAGGGCCCCGAGTACGTCCTTGGTGATCTCGACCTGCCCCTTGAACTCGTCCGGAGCCTTGCTGCGATTCGCCTTGTACTCGGGGAACTTCTCCGCCCGGAACGTCTGCCTGGACACGTCGAACGCCGCCGCCACGTGGCTCGGCTGTTCGTCGCGCAGCAGGTTGATCAACATCGACGTGAACCCGTAGACGGCGTTGGTGACCTGACCGCTGTGCGTCTTGAAGTTCTCGGCGGGCAGGGCGTAGAACGCGCGGAAGGCCAGCGAGTGGCCGTCGAGCAGCATCAGGGTGGGGCGATCGTCGGACGACGCGGCGGCGCCGGACGCGGGGGACGTGGTGGACCGGGGGGTGGTTGCAGGGCTCACGGTTGCCCAGTCTAGGGAGCGGATCCGACACCGATCAGCCGGATGGTTCGATACCCAACCGAAACGTGCCGGAAATCCGAGAACCCCATTTCGCGCGACCGGAGCCGTTAGAGTCCGGAAATTGCGGCACGGGCGGTAGTCGAGTCCGTCGCAGCACGTTCCTGACCGATCTACACGTCCCCGGAGGACCTGCGTGGCCCCAACCGTGAGGAAGCGACTCCCAGCAGTGAGGACGCGACCGAAATCCGCGAGGAAACGCACGAGGCGAGGGTCGGTCACCCGGCAACTCGGCCGTGCGTTCGTCCTCGTCCTGCTCGGCCTCGTCGCGGCGATCGCCTTCGGCGGTCCCGCGGCGGCGCAGGAACCCACCCCGCCGCCCCCACCACCCGCGACGAGCGGGCAACCGGCGCCCCCGGAGAACGCGGTGCGGGTCAGCGGCAATCTGAACAACGCGGGCGAACGGCTCGCGGACGTCGAGGTACGCGCTCTCGATTCGTCGGGCAACGAGGTGGCGAAGGCGACGTCGGAGGCGAACGGCCGCTGGGAACTCCAGGTCGCGCCCGGCACGTACACGTTCGAGATCGTGGCGGACTCGCTTCCCGACGACGTCAGCGTGCAGGCCACGGTGCAGCGGGAAGTGGTGGCCGGTCGCACCAACACGGTGATCTTCTCGTTCGGCGAGGCTCGCACCGGTTCCGCGGTCCCGTTCTACGAGAAGCTGATTCGCCAGACCATCGACGGACTCCGGTTCGGTCTCGTCATCGCCATCGCCGGTGTCGGGCTGAGCCTGATCTACGGCACCACCGGCCTGACGAACTTCGCGCACGGTGAACTCGTCACCCTCGGCGCGGTCGCGGCATGGGTCATCAACGTGACGTTCGGCGTGCAGCTGATCCCGGCCACGATCCTCGCGGTCTTCGTGGGAATCCTGATCGGACTGCTGAACAATGCCGGGATCTGGAAACCGCTGCGACGACGCAAGACCGGCCTGATAGCGCAGCTGGTGGTGTCGATCGGACTCGCGATTTCCCTGCGCTACCTGATCCTGATCTTCTTCTCCGATCGCGCGGAACCGTTCGTCGACTACCAGGCACAGGTGGAAAGGCACTGGGGTCCGATCGCGATCACCGACGCCAACCTCGTGAGCATCGGCATCAGTCTCGTCGTTCTCCTCGGAGTGGCCCTGCTGCTGCAGAAGACGCGCATCGGCAAGGCCATGCGCGCGGTGTCCGACAACCGCGACCTGGCCGCGTCGTCCGGCATCGACGTCGAACGGGTGATCCGCTTCGTGTGGGGTCTCGGCGGCGGACTCGCCGCGCTCGGCGGCGTCCTGTTCGGCATCTCCGAACTCGGCGGCCGCGTGCAGTGGGAGATGGGCTTCAAGCTCCTGCTGCTGATGTTCGCCGGTATCACGCTCGGCGGACTCGGCACCGCATACGGCGCGCTGCTCGGCTGTGTGATCGTCGGTCTGCTCGTCCAGCTGTCGACGCTGGTGATCAACCCCGACCTCAAGTACATCGGAGGACTGCTCATCTTGATCGTCATCCTGGTCGTCCGGCCTCAGGGCATTCTCGGCAGCCGGCAAAGGATCGGGTGAGGGCATGGACATCGCAGGAGCACTCCAGGTCTCGCTCGCCCAGCTGATCGGCCCGTCCGCGATCTTCTACGCGCTGCTGGCGATCGGCCTCAACCTGCACTTCGGCTACGCCGGACTGCTGAACTTCGGTCAGATCGGGTTCGCCCTCCTCGGCGGCTACGGCGTCGGGATCATGACCGTCACCTACCAGCAGCCGCTGTGGGTCGGCATCCTCGTCGGTCTCGCCGCGGCCGGGTTGCTGGCCGTCGTCCTCGGTATCCCGACGCTGCGGTTGCGGGCCGACTACCTCGCCATCGTCACGATCGCCGCGTCCGAGATCCTGCGGCTGATCTTCCGGTCCACCGCCTCGGACTCGATCACCGGATCCACCAACGGCCTGTTCGGTTTCGCCGACCCGTTCACCACGCTCAGCCCGTTCGACTCGGGTAAGCAGTACAACTTCCTCGGCGTGAAGTTCTACGGTGACGACCTCTGGTCGATGGTCGTCGGATGGACTCTCGTCCTGGTGCTGTGCGGGTTCGTGTTCCTCCTGACGCACAGTCCGTGGGGCCGTGTCCTCAAGGCCGTCCGCGAGGACGAGGACGCCGCACGCGCACTCGGCAAGAACGTCTTCGTCTACAAGATGCAGGCGCTGGTCCTCGGCGGCATGATCGGCGGGCTCGGCGGCGTGTTCAACGCACTGCAGACCAAGTCGATCAACCCCGACTTCTACTCCACCGCGCAGACGTTCTTCGCGTTCGGCGCCCTCATCCTCGGCGGCGCGGCGACGGTCTTCGGACCGGTGGTCGGCGCGATGCTGTTCTGGTTCCTGCTGGCCATCCCGGACGCCCTGCTGCGGCAGGCCATCTCCGGGCCGGATCCGCTGCTGCCGCTGACGGAACAGCAGGTCGGGGCCATGCGGTTCGTCCTGCTCGGCATCATGATCGCGGTGCTGATGGTCTTCCGGCCTCAGGGCATACTGGGCAACAAGCGGGAGGTGCAGCTCAATGCCTGACCACAGACTGCCGGATCATCTGCAGACCGACACCGTGCTCACCGCCGAGGAACGGGCCTCGATCTTCACCGACGTCCCGCACTCCCCCGGCGCACCGAAACCCGACCCGATCCTCGTGGTCGACAACGTGTCCCGGACGTTCGGCGGGCTCAAGGCCGTCGACGTGGCGCATCTGGAGATTCAGCGCGGCTGCATCACCGGACTGATCGGTCCGAACGGCGCAGGTAAGACCACCCTGTTCAACCTGCTCACCGGTTTCGACCGGCCGGACAGCGGCACGTGGTCGATGGATGGCCAGTCGCTGGGCCGGATGTATCCGCACCAGGTGGCCCGCCGCGGCGTCGTCCGCACGTTCCAGCTCACCAAGGCGCTGTCGAAGCTGACGGTGCTCGACAACGTGCGGCTCGGCGCCACCGGGCAACGCGGCGAGCGGATCTTCAACACGCTTCTGCCGTGGACGTGGAAGGCGCAGGAACGGGCCGTCACCGAACGCGCCAACGAGCTGCTCGCGCGGTTCACACTCGACACCAAGTCCGACGACCTCGCCGGCTCGCTGTCCGGCGGTCAGCGCAAGCTGCTCGAGATGGCGCGGGCCCTGATGACCGAGCCGACCGTGGTGATGCTCGACGAGCCGATGGCCGGCGTGAACCCGGCGCTCACCCAGAGCCTGCTCGGTCACATCAAATCGCTTCGGGACGAGGGCATGACCGTCGTGTTCGTCGAACACGACATGGACGTCATCCGCGACATCAGTGACTGGGTGGTGGTGATGGCGCAGGGCAGCGTGATCGCCGAGTCCACACCGGGACACCTCTCGTCCAACAACGCGGTGGTCGACGCCTACCTGGGCAGCCACCACGATCAGGCACTCGAGTTCGACGACGAGGGAAATCCGGTGGGCGCGACGGCCGTTCTGGCCGAGGCACTCGAGAACGCCGAGGCCGAAACCCTCGAGACCGGCGGCGACCTCTCCGAACCCGACATCACCGAGCTGAGGCGTGAGAACCCATGACCGAACTGACCCCAGCGGAATTCGCGGCCACACCCGAGGAGCATGCCCGGCTCGCCGAGGGTGCCCTCGTCCGCGCGGACGGTGTGGTGGCCGGATATATCCCCGGCGTCAACATCCTCCGCGAATGCAACTTCTTCCTGCGCGAGGGCGAGATCGTCGGCATCATCGGTCCCAACGGCGCCGGGAAGTCCACGCTCCTGAAGTCGCTGTTCGGGCTGATACCGGTGCGTGAGGGATCGGTGACCCTGCGCGGTGAGGACATCACGTCCAAACCCGCCCACGTTCTCGTGCAGAAGGGCGTCGGCTACGTCCCGCAGACGCAGAACGTCTTTCCGTCGCTCACCATCGAGGAGAACCTCGAGATGGGGATGTATCTGCGGCCCAAGCTCTTCGCGGAGAGATTCGCGTTCGTCGGCGACCTCTTTCCGCTGCTCGTCGAGCGGAAGAAGGTGAAGGCAGGCGCCCTGTCCGGCGGTGAACGGCAGATGGTCGCGATGGGACGGGCGCTGATGATGGAACCGTCCGTGCTGCTGCTCGACGAGCCGTCCGCCGGACTGTCCCCGATGTTCCAGGACGAGGTGTTCATCCGCTGCAAGCGGATCAACGCCGCGGGCGTCTCGGTGATCATGGTCGAGCAGAACGCCCGCCGGTGCCTGCAGATCTGCGACCGCGGCTACGTCCTCGACCAGGGCCGCAACGCCTACACCGACTCGGGACCCAACCTGATGCACGACCCGAAGGTGATCGAGCTGTACCTGGGGACCCTCGCGGGAAGTCAGGAGAAGAAGTAGGTCCGGTGGTTCCGGACACGACTGTGGGCCAGGTTTCCCTGGCCCACAGTCCGTTTCAGGTGAGTGCGATCACCCGCCGACGACGATGTATCCGTCCGTCGTCAGCTTGTTGTCGGCACCGAACTTCAGCTTGCCGTACGACCCGATGGACGGCTCGCCTGCGGCGGCGAAGTCGAGCTTGCCGGTGATGCCGTTGTAGTCGACGTCCGTGCCGGCCTGCACGAGCGGCAGGCACTCCTGGTACGACGTGCACGGGGTTCCGCCTTCGGTGACGGCGTTGATGTTCGCGGCGATGTCGCGACCGGCCGTCGACTTCGCGGCTTCCGCGGCGAGCGCGGAAACGACTACGGCGTCGTAGGACTCACCGGCGTAGTTGAAGTCGATCAGCCCCGGGTTGATGCCCTTGAGACGATCCTGGAAGGCCGGGCCGACGTCCGTGAGCGGCGTGGTGCCCTGCATGCCGTCGAGCAGCGGTGCGGCCACCGACTCGCCGAGCGCGTTACCCATGTTGCCGTCCACGCCGTAGACCTTCATGCCGTCGGACGGGCCGATGCCGACCTCGTGCATGCGGGTGATGATCTTCGCGGACTCCTCGAATCCGACCACCGCGACGGCGTCGGGGGCGAAGTCCTTGACCTGGTCGATCTCGGAGTTGAACGACTGCGCGTTGGGGTCGTAGATGATCTTCTGGATCTGGTCCTCGGGGATGCCCGCGTCGACGAGGTTCTTCTGGATGTTGTCGGCGAGCCCGGTTCCGTACGGGTCGTTGAGGGCCAGGATGGACACGCGCTGGCCGCCGTCGTCCGAGATGAGTTGCGACACAGCCTGAGCCTGCAACACGTCGGTGGGGGCGGTGCGGAAGTACTGGCCCTTGTCCGGGTAGCAGACGAACTGGTCGGACGTGTTGGCCGGGGAGAACATCACGACGCCGGCGCTGGACACCTTGTCGATGACCTTCAGCGACACCGAGGACGACGCCGCGCCGACGATCACCTGGGTGCCCGCGGCGAGTTCCCGGTCCACGGTGGTGTTCGCCGTGTCGGTGGTGGTGTCGCCCGAGTCGCCGGGGATCAGTTGAACGGGCTGGCCGAGAACTCCACCGGCCGCATTGACGTCGTTGACACCGAGTTGGGTGCCCGCCACCATCGGCGGTCCGAGGAAGGAGAGGCTTCCCGTATCGGGAAGCAGAGTGCCGATCTTCAGCGGCGCAGTGGACGGGGCACCCGCTGCCGCCGCCTCTTCGGGCGTGCAGTCGGTGGAAACAGTGGTGGCCGAGGCAGAGCTGTCACTCCCGCTCGCGGAGTCGTCGCCACTGTCCGAACTACAACCTGCCAGTGCGAGTGATGCCGCGCCGAGAACCGCGGCCGCCCGCACGAGGGTCCGTTTAGCCATCCAAACTCTCCTTAGATCACCTGAGTGCGGGCGCCACCCGAGTTGGCGTCCGCTGTGGGATCAGACGCTAGCGGTCCGGCGGCTTTCGCGATCCGTCCGGAAAGGCTCGTGACCTTACTGTGATCTGAATACGACGAGTGTTTACGCGGCCGTAGCGTGGCGAGCCTCAGGCGCCGACGAGAAGGCGCACGGAGTCGACGACCACCTGGCGCCGGCGGGCCCGGTCGGCGGGGGCCGACGCGCCGAGTTCCGGAGTCTGCGTGTGCCAGGACATCGCGAGGGACCGGACGACGGTGAGCAGTTCCACGGGCTCGAATCGGGTTGGCAGCACACCACTTCTCTGCGCGCGCTCGATGTCGGCGAGCTTCGACCGGTTGGACGCGACCACCACCTGGAGCGGCTCACCGTCGGGCCGCTCCAGCTGGTACCAGGTGGCGAGCCGGAGCGTCGCCGGGTTGTCCTCGTACAGGTCGAACGAGCGCCCCGCATAACCCGGGAGGTCGGCGGCATCGAACCGCACCTGCTCGGTGAACGCCACCACGTGGGCGGAGAAGACCACGTCGAACAGCTGCCCCTTGTCGCCGAAGTACGCGTAGATCATCGACTTGTTCGCCTTGGCGGCCAGGGCGATGCGGTCGACCCGCGCCCCGGCGATGCCGAACTCGGCGAACTCGGCCGCCGCCGCGTCGAGTAGTCGCTTCTTCGTTGCCTCTGCATCGCGCACCATGCGTCCACGCTATCAACCAAATAGTTGGTTGACAGCTTCTCGCGGCGGGTGTTCCATGGATTTCGTAAGCATCCAACCAGTCAGTTGCAAGCGCGGGATGGAGTACACCATGGTGAAGACCTGGCTCGTCACCGGAAGCTCACGCGGCTTCGGCAGAGAACTCGCGACGGCAATCCTGGGCAGCGGCGACAACCTGGTCGCCACCGCCCGGCAGCCCGAACAGCTGACCCGCCTGGTCGACACGTACGGCGACCGGGTTCGGGCGGTCGCCCTGGACGTCACCGACGCCGAGGCCGCCCGTGCGGCGGTCGCCACCGCCGTCGCCGAGTTCGGGAGCCTCGACGTGGTGGTGAACAACGCCGGCTACGCCAACAGCGTCCCGATCGAGGAAATGGACGAGCAGGACTTCCGGCAGCAGATCGAGGCCAACTTCTTCGGCGTCGTCAACGTCACCCGGGCCGCACTGCCGATCCTGCGCGAACAGCGCAGCGGCTGCGTCGTGCAGTTCTCCTCAGTCGGAGGCCGCGTCGGTGGCACGCCGGGGCTGAGCGCCTATCAGGCAGCGAAGTTCGCCGTCGAGGGATTCTCCGAAGTCCTGGCGGCCGAGGTGAAACCGTTCGGCGTGACGGTGCTCATCGTGGAACCGGGCGCGTTTCGCACCGACTGGCAGGGTTCGTCGATGAAACGCAGCTCGGTCGGCCCCGACTACGAGGCCACGGTCGGCGCGATGAACCGCCACCGGGAGGCCACCGACGGCACCCAGCCCGGAGACCCGGCCCGGGCCGCTCGGATCATCGTGGATGTGGTTGCCGCCGAGGACGCCCCGCTGCGCCTGCTGCTCGGGGCCGGCGCCGTCGAGATGACCGAGAAGTCGTCCCGCGAACGCGCCGCCGAAGCCCGCCGGTGGGCCGACGTCAGCCGATCCGCGGACTTCCCCGCCCGCACCTGACGCTTCGAAAGCGCATCGGCTGTAGCCGATCTCGCGGGTCAGCTGGTGGGGGCTTCCCCACCGAGGGTCTCGAGCACCACCTGCGCGACCGCCTTCATGGTCGACCGGCGGTCCATTGCGGCCCGCTGGATCCACTTGAACGCTTCGGGCTCGGTCAGGGACTGCTTCTCCATCAACACGCCCTTGGCCCGCTCGACGATCTTGCGGGTCTCCAGACGCTCGGACAGATCGGAGATCTCCCGCTCGAGCGCGGTCACTTCCTTGAACCGGCTGGCCGCCAACTCGACCGCGGGCACCAGGTCGGCGGTGGAGAACGGCTTGACGAGATAGGCCATCGCCCCGGCGTCGCGGGCCCGCTCCACCAGCTCGCGCTGACTGAACGCTGTGAGAATGACCACGGGCGCAATACGTTTCGCCGCGATCTCCGAGGCCGCATCGATGCCGTCGCGACGGGGCATCTTCACGTCCATGATCACGAGGTCGGGTTTGAGCTCCACCGCCAGGTCGACGGCGGCCTGCCCGTCCCCCGCCTCACCGACCACGTCGTAGCCCTCTTCCCGCAGCATCTCGACCAGATCGAGCCTGATCAGCGCCTCGTCCTCGGCCACCACGACCCGCCGCGGCTGCGACGGCACACCTTGCTGCTGGGGAGCGTTCATGGCCACCATTCTCCTCTGCTCGGACGACCCCGGCGCGGGGAGCGAACGTTAGAAGGGTACCGGTGGTTGACTCCCGACGGCGATCTTCTACAGTGGTACAGCGCAACACGCCCTCGTATCCCAATTGGCAGAGGAAACGGATTCAAAACCCGTCCAGTGTGAGTTCGAGTCTCACCGAGGGCACCGAAAGGTGCAGGTCAGAGTAGGTATTCTGACGCATACCCACAGGGGGTAACCCCAATCCCACTCGCAGCCACTCGCAGCAGTCCCCGGAACCTACCCCGCGAGCAGGTCGGCGAGCTTCTCGATTTGCTCCCCCGTGAGTTCGAGGTGACCCGCCAGACGGCCGACATCGAGAGCGGGCCGCACCGGAGCCAGCGCCGCCGACCGTCCGGCATCCAAGCGGGTCGCGAGGCCGTCGAGTTCGTCATCGAATAGGTGGCCGTAGCGGTCGAGGGTCAGTGTCGCCGTCTTGTGGCCGAGCATCCGTTGCACCACCTTGATCGTCGCGCCGGACCGGATCGCGAGAGACGCCGCAGTGTGCCGGAGTTCGTGCGGTGTGAGGCCGTCCACGCCGACCGCCGTCGCAGCGGGGTCGAACCGCCAGCGGAACTCCCCCGGCGTCATCCACTCCCCGCCCTTGCCGGGGAACACGAGCGCCGTCGGCTCTCCGTCCCTGACGTGCTCGCGCAGCAGCTCGACCAGGAACGCGGGCACCGGAACCGCGCGGGACTCATGACCCTTCGTCGTGCCCTCCACGAAGCCTGTCCCGCTGACATAGGTCACCGAGCGCCGGACGTTAAGTCGCGAGCCGTCCAGGTCCACATCACACACCCGCAGCGCCACCGCCTCGCCGAAGCGCAGTCCGCAGTAGCTCAGGACGTAGACCATCGTCGCGAGGTCGGCGCACTCCCGCGCGAGCGCGTCCACCTGCGCGTGTGACAGGTAGCGCTTGTCCCCTTCGGGCTTGCGCGGCATCTCGACCCCGGCAGCGGGATTGACCGGCAGCAGCTTCATCCGCACGGCGTCATCGAGGACCTGTTTCAGCACTTGGTACGCCTGGATGGTCCGGGACGCCGACAGCGGCCGTGCGCGCATCGTGCGACCCTGCCCGTCCCGCTCGCCGACGGCGTGCCTGCCCTGTTGCATCGCTGTGACCCACGATCGCACCCCGGCGTAGTCCACATCAGCGAGCGTCACATCGCGCCAGGTGGGGAGCACCAGACCGTCGAGCAGCGACCGGTATCCGGCGAGCGTCTTCGGCTTCAAGTGCTGCCGGTGTTCGATCCACTGCGCGGCAACGCTGCCCACGGTGCGCGTCCCGGCAGCCTTGCCGACGAACTTGCCGGTCACCAAGTCGGCGGTGTTCTGGTCGAGCCACTGTTGCGCGTCGTCTTTGTCCTCGAACGACTTCATGTGTTCGTGACCGTCGTAGTCCACAAACCGCGCCTGCCAGCGCTTTTTCACGCCGTACTTCGTGGACCTCCGGCCGTCGCGCCGCACCCACAGGTCCTCAATCCCGCTCCGGCGGTTGCGCTTCGTCTTCGGCGTCTCCGGGGTGCTCACGGTCGCCGTCTTCGTCGTCGTCACCCGCTCAATCTATCGCGAGTGCGAGTGAAAACCGTGCCGTTATCAAACCGTTACCTTGCCGACAGCGGTCCGCTGACGTGCGTTCGAGGGGTAGGGCTGTCAGCTTTGACGATCAAATCTATCTGAATCTCGTTGTTACTCAGTCGATTTCAATTGCAGTGAGGTGAATTGGTCTCTACTGTTCGAGATGCGTCCAGAGAGACCCCAACACCTAACGAACGGAGGCCCTACGGTGGCCCTCAACCCGCTATCCCTTACCTACTTCGACCGCTTCAAGCGCGGCGACGGAATGACCGCCGAGCAGCATGCACAGGCGCTTTACGGCTCCCCGTGCGTCCCCTTCGTAAACGGAACGGTCGAGTTCATCGAGACGACGCACGGCCTGACCCTCAAGCCGTCGTTCGTCCGGCAGGCCGTCCAGGACGGCACCCTGCCCGCTTACCGGATCGGCAAGGGCTTCTACTTCGCGCCGCGAGACATCGACGCATGGCTCGAATCACTGCGCACCAGCGCGTGACCAGCGTCCAACTCGCACACACCGACAGGAACCGAGCGCAATGTCCCGAGAAACGACAACGGCCCCCGCGCGATCCGACGCGGGAGCCATGCCGACCGACCACCAACCGGCCGCAGAAACCGAGACGGATACTACAGACGTAGTGGAGGGTTCGCGACCGGTATCCCTCCAGAGCGAGCCGCATTTCGAAGACACCGACGAACGGCTGTGCATCTGCGAGGAATGCATGTCATGGCCCTCACCGGTGCCCGGTATGACCGTGTCCGGTATGACAATGCGGGACAAGTTCACCTCGCACACCGAAGACCCGAATGAGCTGTGCGGGTGCTTCCAGTGCATGTGCGACCCCGAGCACTACCGGCGCCGAGATCTCTTCGCGTTCTGCGCCGGGATGGAGCAGGGTCGGACCGAGAATCCGCCGACGTGGGTCGACACCATCGACCCGTCGACTGCCATCTGGGTACCAAGCTCGATGACCGACGAAGAGGCCGAGGCCGAACTCAACCGGATACACCCGCTGCCGCCGGAATTGGAGGACAAGACAGAGAAGATCACCGCGAGTAAGGACGAGACAGAGATGTCAGGGACATTCACCACCAACACCGAACCGAGCGAACGGCTGTCCAGTCAGCACACCGGCCAGGCCCGCTGGGCGTACATCCTCGCCGAGAAGCACCCTGACGAGATCATGTACGTGGCCGATTACGGCTGGCACCGGTACGACGGCACCCGCTGGGTGGAGGATCTGGACGGCGCCGTGGCGACGCGCCTTGTGCTCCAGCTTCTCCGTACGCGCCGATCGCAGGAGAACGTCGACCAAGACACCCTGCGCGAGATCATTTCGTGCGAGCGCGCCAGCGGGATTAACGGGGTGCTGTCCATCGCGTCCAAGTTGCCGCAGCTCCACCGGACCGTTGCCGACCTGGACGCCGACCCGAACCTGTTGAACACCGCGAACGGCACCGTGGACCTTTTGACCGGCGAGTTTCGCCCCCACGACCCGGCCGACCGGATCACGAAGGTGACGCGCGCGGCATGCGACCCGGATGCCACGTCGAAGACCTGGACGAAGTTCCTCGCGTCCAGCCTGCCGGACGCCGAGGTGCGCGGTTTCCTCCAGCGGTACCTGGGATATGCCCTGTCCGGCCGCGTGACCGAGCACGTGCTGTGCATCCTGTTCGGCGAGGGCCGCAACGGAAAGGGTGTCTTCTACGAGGCGCTGACTTACGCGCTGGGTAGCTACGCCGACGCGGCCGTTCCCGAGTTGTTCCTGGAGAACAAGGGGATGCACAAGACCTTCGAGATGTCGCTCCGTGGCTTGCGTCTGGTCACCGTGAGCGAGACCGGGCAGGGTGCGCAGCTCGCAGCCGCGACGGTCAAGAGATTGGTTGGCGGCGACCGCATCACCGCGAACCTGATGCGACGCAACCCGGTGACGTTCACGCCGTCACACTCCCCGCTCCTGGTCACCAACCATCTGCCGAAGGTGCGCGGCGACGACCCGGCGTTGTGGGCACGCCTGCGCGTCGTTCCGTTCGACGTGGTGATCCCGGAGGCCGACCGCGTGAAGGACCTCCCGCAGCGGCTCGAAATCGACGCCGACGCGGTGCTCGCTTGGATGCTGGCCGGTCGGCGGGACTATCTCGACCGTGGGGACCTCGCGGCACCCGAGGCCGTCAAGGTGGCCACGGCGGGTTATCGGCGCGCACAGGACGCTATCGAGCAGTTTCTCGAACAGGTCACTGAGAAGGACCCGAGCGGCAAGGCCGAGTTCCCGGTGCTGTACCAGCGGTGGACGGCGTGGGCCGACCGGAACGACTTCCCTCCGCTGGCCAAGGGCGAGTTCAAGAAGGCGCTGGAGTCCCGCGAGATCGCGGTGCGCAAGGGCACCGGCGGGAAGAACTTCGTCTACGGCTACACGATCACCGGACCCAAGTTGAAGGTCTCCGTGGACGGCCAATAGACCCCGGAGTGGAAAAAGTGGAAATCCCAACTAAAGACGCTCTATACGCGGAATAACTGTCAATGGTTTCATTTTTCACTTTTTCCACTCTTCCCAGCTCAGAGCATGTTTTCATCAACCGAGAGAGAAGAGATTCAAGTGAGCGACACCACCATCAACAGCGAGTTCGTGACCGGCGTCATCGAGTTCGAGCCGGACACCGACGACAGCACCGAGACGGAGACGGCGATGAACCACACCGACCCGGCCGCACTCACCGGCGACGACGCCGTGCGGGCCGACTATGACGCCGCTATGGCGCGGCGGGTCCAGGGCACGACAGCCGACAACGCGCGGAAGGGCGCAGCCGAGTACGCCGAGCGGGAGCGGCAGCGCGCACAGGAACGGGAACGGCGCACTGCGGCGGCCGGAGGCGGGGAGGTGGCGACGGCGCTCCGGGGTGAGATCGGCGAAGCCGTGACCAACACGATCCGGCTCGACCGGATCGCCGAGAGCGCACGCAAGCTGGAGCACCGGGTGACCGAGGAGCGCCGGGAGGCCGAAGCGGCGATGCGGCTCGCCGCGCGCGCCGAACATCTGGACACCGTGCTCGCCGACGGCTGGACGGCCGCAGAGAGCAAGGCCAAGGTTCCGGCCATCCTGACGCCACACATCGAGTTCGTGGACGACGTGCAGCACGTCATCTCGCCGTCGGCGCTCGCAGACACCGTGACCAAGCGCATCCGGGAACAGCACGCCGGGAAGGCCCGCCAGCGGGTGAGGGACGTTCTCGCCGAGGTGGACACCATTGTGATGTCGGCCGCGCAGGATGTCCTGGAGAAGGCCGGGAACGCAGCGGACACGCTCACCGCAGCGGGACTGACCCCGGACGCGAGCGCCGAGAGCGTCATCGAGAACGGCGGCAGCGAGGTCCTGACGGCGTGGAAGGCATGGAAGCGGGCCGTGGAGGCTTGGTCCGACATCCAGTCGGCGCGGAGGTGGGTCGCCGTGGCCGTCCAGGCAGGGTTCGACCCGAGGAAGCCGGAGCGTCTGGCGCCGGGTGATCACGACGACATCGAGGCCGCGAGTTGGTGGGGTCAGTGGGTAGGGGTCCGCGTGCTGGCTGTCTCAGGAGCGCATGAGTCATTGCGCTGGTGGGTCGAGAACAAGCGTCCTGCACCGGCAGGGGTCGCGGATGAGATCAAGGGGGAGGGGTCCAAGTGACACACGGTATGGGTCAGTACTTGACCGAGGAGTACGGCAAGCGAATGGCCGAGCATCGAGCACAGGCCGAGAAGCGACGCAATGATGATCGTGTTGTCCGCGACGCGCAGCGGCAGGCCGAGAAGGACAGCGCCGAACACCAGCGGCGCGAGGAGTCCGACCGTCGCGAGCAGGCAGGCAGGCAGTACCGCGTGCCGTCCGGCAAGGACGAGAAGGTCACGCTGTCCGGCGTGAAGGTCAAGACGGACACGAACGCCGACGGACGTGGGTTCGGTCGATACCTGGACGACTAGGTTCTAGTGCGTCAGCGTCGATCTGAGCGGGTGTGAGGCCACACCGGGGAGGCTCAGGTCGGCGCTGGTGTCCTAGCGCTGCGAGGTGGGAGTGTCGCTGGACCCCCGGGGAGGGAGGGGGGTCCGGGGGCCGTTCACCGGGGGCAGGCCCGTACTGCGTTATGTGACGCCGGGGGTGCGGACTGTATGCCGATATGGGGCCGAATATGGCCCTGACCTGCGCTTTTAAACCCCATTAGAGGGGCCTGAGAGCGCCGCAGCGCCACCAGGAGCGCTCACGCCAGCCCGTATGGGTCCGTAATCCCTTGCCGCTATTGGCTTTTCGCGAATCAAACCCCGCCAATCAAGCGGGGGTGTCGGCCAATCAAGCGGGTGTCGAGGGGGGTCGACTGTGGCGAATTACCAACCGGCCGATCGGGTATATAACCGGCTGAACGATCGGATGATTATCCGCCGAACGGTCGGTGGGCAAAATCGAGAATTGACACGGTTCGATAACCTTCACATATACGCCTACCCCGCAGGGGTATAAGACTGAAAGCGCAGGTAGACATGAGCGATACCGACACCCACACCAGCGGGTTTGGCGCAGCGGGTGGAGCGATCATCGACCAGTTCGAGGCCAAAGCGCGCGAGCGAAATATGGAGCTGGACGACGACGACGTGACCGTGCTGCACCTCGCGGCGGCGACGGCGGACAACATCGCCGACCTGGACGAGAGCATCGAGGCGAACGGCGTCGTGGTCGGCACGGACGCCAACCCCAAGACGAACCCCGCTCTGACCGAGGTCCGGCAACAGCGGCTCACGCTCGCGCGCCTGATGGCCGACGTAGACCGCCGTCTCGGCATCGCCGCGCAGGGAGGCTCCAGCGGGATACGGGGCACCTACAGCGGCGACGGCAGCCAGAACGGCACACGCGACCGCCAGCGGGCCGCACGCCGAGGTCGCGGGAAGGTGGCGAACTGATGGCGCGCAGTGTCTCCCCGCAGGCTCGCCGTGAGCGAGAGCAGGTGCTCGGATTCGAGGACGTACCCGCGCGGCTCCGGCCGTCGTCGTTCCTCCAGTGGCTCGCCGAGGTCCCGGAGCACCCCGACCACGACGACACCGACCACTGCGAAGCCGCATACGGCCTGGAGCCGGATGAGGTGGCACAGTTCCCGCGCGGGCAGCGTCCGGCCGTGGACCCGAACTGGCGGACCATGATCGCGGTCGCGGCGCAGTGGGATAGCTACTGGCAGTGGTGCGCCGACAACGGTCTGACCCTCAACGGCTCGCGGGGTCGGCGCAGCGTCCCGCGCGAGTGGAGCTGGACGGCGTTCACCCGGTGGGACGAGGAACGGCGAGGTGCGCGGCGATGAGCGCACGCAACAGAGCCGGGGAGCTGACCGTCCCGAAGCGGTGCGTTCGCGGGCACGAACTCACCCCGAGGACGACGAACATCCAGACAAGCGCCAACGGGCCGGTCGGGTGGAGTTGCGTCCGGTGCCTCCGTGAAGACACCTGGACAGCGCACTACGCCCGACACAGTGACCCGGAGCAGCGGGGTAAGCCGATACCCGCTGACGTGCTCGCTGAGACGGCGTTCGAGCGGCAGAAGGGTGCTCGACCGAGCAAGCATGGGCCGCTAGAGCCGTGGACCAAGCGCGTCCACTTCAAGAGCGGCTGGCAGTACGCCGACGAGGACCCGACACCGGAACGGCGCGAGGCTCGCAGGCTGGCCACCGAGCGCGCGGCACACGGAGTGTGTGCGCAGGGGCACATCCAGCGACCGGCGAGCGTCTACACCGACACGAAGGGCCGCGAGTGGTGTCGGCCGTGCCGATCGGAGTACGCCGCACGTCGGCGCGCGATGCTCGCGGCGAGTGGTGTCGCGTGATCACCGTCCGCGCGTTCGGCCGTGAGGTGCTGACCGTCGGCCGGTGCGAGTGCGACGGCGCCGAGGACATCGACACCAGCGGGACGGACCTCACCGGCGGGACGTTCGACCTCGCCGACGGAGAACCGTTCGAGCGGGATGAGGTCTACCTCCGGTCTCGCCGCCGTCGTCCTGGTGTGGTGGCCATTGGGTCGCGCCACAGGTCGACAGAGCGGGTCGAGTTCGGTTTCACTCGCAGTCACTCGCAGTAGTTCTGATATGAATTGATCGTCAAAGCTGACAGAGATCGGAGAGCAATGATCGTCAAGCCCTACAGCGCAGTACTTTTCGGGTGTCGAACTGTAAGACTTGACGATCAAAGCTGACCAGCGGAAACGCTTTTCAACGGATTCAAAACCCGTCCAGTGTGAGTTCGAGTCTCACCGAGGGCACTGCCAGGATTTCTCCGCGAATCGCAGGTCGGATACCTTCTCCGACCTGCGATTCGCATCTCGTCCCCCGTTACGGTGTCCCCGTCACCACTGGCCGCCCGCGACCTGCCGGGTGGCGGCGTTCAGACGGTTCCACAGGTTCACGGTGGCGATCGACAGGACCAGCGACGCGAGCGCCTGCTCGTCGTAGTGCCGGGCGGCCTCGTTCCACACGTCGTCGGGCACCGGATCCGGACGATCACTCAACCGGGTCATCGACTCGGCCAGCGCCAGGGCCGCGCGTTCGGCGTCGCTGAAGTACGGAGTCTCCCGCCACGCCGCCACCGCGAAGATCCGCTCGTTGGTCTCCCCTTCCTTCTCCAACTCACGCGAATGCATGTCCACGCACACGCTGCAGCCGTTGATCTGGCTCGACCGCAGATGGACGAGTGCGTGGGTCACCGGCGGCACGTCCGCGTTCGACGCAGCCTTTCCCAGAGCCAGCAGAGACTTCATGGCGTCGGGAACGATCATCGCGGGGTTGGTCATCCGGGCTTTCATGATTGCCTGCCTCCAAAGGTATTCGGGTGATGTGACGTCACACCGGGTGATTTTCGTTCTCACTGACATGACGAACCGCGACGGCAGAATGTGACAGATGAACGACAACGAAGTTCTGGCGCACCGGTTCGAGGAGAACCGGACGCACCTGTCGGCGGTCGCCTATCGGATGCTCGGCTCGCTCAGCGAAGCGGAGGACGCCGTGCAGGAGGGCTGGCTCCGGCTCAGCCGTGCCGATGCGTCGGATGTGGAGAATCTGCCTGGTTGGCTGACGACGGTCGTCGCCCGGGTGTGCCTCGACATGCTCCGGTCACGGAAGACTCGCCGCGAGGAACCCCTCGACGTCCATGTGCCGGATCCGATCGTGAGTGAGCTGGACGGGGCCGATCCCGAGCACGAGGCGGTGCTCGGCGACTCGGTCGGACTCGCACTGATGGTCGTGCTCGACACGCTGACTCCCGCCGAGCGGATCGCATTCGTGTTGCACGACATGTTCGCCCTGTCCTTCGACGAGATCGCCCCGATCGCCGGACGCACCCCCGCCGCGTCCCGCCAGCTCGCGAGCCGCGCGCGCCGCCGCGTCCAGGGGTCGGGGCCCGTTGCGGATACCGACCTGACCCGGCAGCGCGAGGTGGTCGAGGCATTCATGGCCGCCTCGCGGGGCGGCCGGTTCGATGACCTCCTCGCCCTGCTCGACCCGGACATCGTCCTGCGGGCCGACGGCGGCGCGGACGGATCCTCTCTCGTGCGCGGAGCCCGCGCCGTCAGCGAGCAGGCCCTCACCTTCTCGCGCTTCGCTCCTTTCGCCCGGCTCGCCCTGGTGAACGGCGCCGCCGGGGTCGTGACCGCACCCGAGGGAAAGGCCATGTCGGTCATGGCCTTCACCGTCGCAGGTGGGAAGATCGCCCGGATCGACATCCTCGCCGACCCGCAGCGCCTGCAGCGTCTGGGGCTCTCCGCCGTAGACGACTGACGACCCGCAGGTAGCGGCGGTTTTTTGTGGCCGATCCTGGGGATCTGAGCCGTCCTGCCAGTACCATGGTGGGACAGGTACGCCCTCGAGCACGGAGGTCACCCATGGAGCTCGGCACCGTCACTTTCACCTACGACGGGCGGGTAGCCCTTCGATTCCAGCAAGCGCTCTCGCACTCGCCGGAGAAGGTGTGGCGTGTTCTCACCGACCCGCAGTACCTGAAGGCATGGTTCCCCGCCGACGTCGAGTTCGACCTCACTCCGGGTGCCGAACTCGTCTTCCGGGTGACGCCGGAGCAGGTGCGCCGATTCGGGTTGCCCGCAGATCAGACCACTACCGGGACGGTCATCTCGGTGCATCCCGCGCACATCCTCGAATACCTGTGGGACGCCGAGACCCTGCACTGGGAACTCGTCCCCGACGGCAGCGGAGGCTGCTGGCTGACGCTCACCCACACCGTGGAAGAAGAGGAATCCGCCTACGCGCACGCCGCCGGCTGGCACGCGGGGCTCGAGGTGGTCGAAGCGCAGCTGGACGGCCGCGAGGTCGACTGGTCCCCGTGGGATCGGGCCGACGAACTCGCCGCGTCGTACCGCAAGACGTCCTGACCGCAAGACGTCCTGATCGCTCACCGACTGGGAGGAGTGCCCATCCCGGGCAGCACGACCACACCGGCAGCGACCTTCGTGAAGGAGGTCACCGGGGAGGCGACGCGGCGGTGGGGTGTGCACGGCACCGACCTCGGCTGTTCCGCGCGCCTGGCCGACGGCAGGGTCGCGTTCTTCTTCGGCGACACGTTCAGCTCACGCGGCCGAAGCGGTAGGCGGTGGCGCAGCCCCGTGATGATGCGCTCCACCACAACCGATCTCCGGGGCGGCATCGAGTTCGAATCCGCGGCCGGCGGCCGGAATGCGACGGAGATCCTGCCCAACGCGCACGACGTCCGCGAACTCCCCGACCGGGAATCGGCGGGCAGCGAGTTCACCGTCGTTCCCGCTGACGCCGTCACGATCGGTGACCGGACCTATCTGTCCGTCGTCAGTGTCCACTCGTGGAGGTCGCGTGCGTGGCCGACGAACTTCACGTATCTCGCCTGGTCCGACAACGGGGGCGAGAACTGGCACCGCTCACCCGCCCGCTGGGACAACAGCGGTGGGTCGCTCGACCAGCTCTGGACCATGGAACGGCACGACGGCTACGTCTACGTCGTCTCGAGCGCGTTCGACCGCACCAATCCGGGTGGGATGATCCTCCGGCGGGTCCCCGAATCGCGCATCCTCGAGCCCGGAGCCTACGAGGACTGGGGCTGGGACCGCGGCACGGGGTGGGCGTGGGGACAGCCCGCGACCCCGATCCTGCCGGGCCCCGTCGGGGAGATGTGCCTGCGACGGATCGACGGCACCTGGGTCCTCGCGTACTTCGATCCCACCGCGTACGCGATCGTCACCCGCACCGCGGACCGGATCGACGGACTGTGGTCGGAACCGACCGTGCAGGTCGCCGGGGGCGACTGGGGAGCGGCGGACGGCACGTGGGCGCAGATCTACGGCGGATTCATCCACCCGGCGTCCACGTGGGACGAGCTGCATCTGCTTGTGTCGCAATGGAACACGACGACCGGCGACCCCTACCGCGTCCTGCAATTCACGACTCGGCCGGCCGCCGGGTAGCTCGTCACCCCACGAGTTCCGACTCCGTCCACCGTCCCTCCCCTTCCAGTTCCACACCGCGGGAATGGAATTGATTGAGGGTGCTGCGGTGGCCCACGCTCACCACGATGCTGTCCGGGAGTTCGGTCCTGAGCAGGGTGTAGAGCGTGTATTCGAGGCCTTCGTCGATGGCCGACGTGGCCTCGTCGAGGAAGATCACCGCGGGTCGGGCGATCAGCACCCGCGCGAACGCGAGACGCTGCTGCTCACCCGGCGACAGGATCCGCGTCCAGTCGGCGGTCTCGTCGAGCCGATCCCCCAGATTGCCGAGCGACACCTTCGACAGCGCGGCGCGTACGACGTCGTCGGCCGCCGTCGGCTCCTTCGGGTACGCCAGCGCGGTCCGCAGCGAACCGAGCGGAAGGTACGGCCGCTGGGACAGGAAGATCGCCTCTCCCGCGGGTCGTGACACCGTGCCGTCGGCGTACGGCCACAGATCGGCGAGCGTGCGGAGCAGGGTGGTCTTGCCCGAGCCCGACGGGCCCTTGACCAGCAACGACTGCCCGGGGGTCACGGTGAGCTCGAGACCCTCGATGAGGGTCTGCCCCGTCGGGATGCGCACGTCCAGCTTCTCGACCTGGAGGTCGTCGCCCGACTTGCCGGTCTTCAGGATCGGAAGTTCGGCGGCATGCTGGTTGTCGTTGGCCAGACCGTTGAGTCGGATGAGGGTGGCGCGGAAACTCGCGAAGTCGGCGTACGACTCACGGAAGAAGGACAGGGAGTCGTGGACCTGGCCGAACGCCTGCGACGTCTGCATCACGTCACCGAGCGACACCTGACCGGTGAACAGTCGCGGACCCTGCACGAGGAATGGGAAGATGACGGCCGTCTGGTTGACGGTGAGGTTCCATCCGCTGAACTTCAACGTCCGGAACACGATCTGCCACATGTTCCGGATGACGTCCGCGAACCGTCCGGCGAGTGTGCGGCGCTCGACGTTCTCGCCGCGGTAGAACGCGATGCTCTCGCCGTACTCCCGCACCCGGATCAGCGCGTAGCGGAAGTTGGCGCCCAGTTTCTCGTTGAGGAAGTTCAGCTTGATGAGCGGCTTGCCGATCCAGAACGCCACCACCGTGGTCACCAGTACGTAGATGTAGACGAGGAAGATCATCGCCCGCGAGATCTCGACGCCGAACACCGTCATCGGGCCGGACAGATCCCACAGGATTCCCGTGAACGACACGATCGACAGCACGGCGGTCACCGCGCCCATCGACAGCGAGCGGGACGTGGTCACGAAGTTGGTGATGTCGGCCTGGACGCGCTGGTCCGGGTTGTCGATCGCGTCGTCCAGGAACCGGTCGCGGTAGTAGGCGCGGCTGTCGAGCCAGTCGTCGACGAGATGGTGGTTGAGCCACGTCCGCCAGTCGATGTCGAGGGTCTGCCCGATCAGATACTCGATCAGGGCCCGCACCACGTGGACCGTCGCCAGAAGGGCGAACACGCGGAGGAAGTGCCAGAACGCCGATTCGTCCAGATTCTGGATCGAATCGTAGAAGTCGTTGTACCAGTAGGAGAACAGCACCGTCATCCGCACCGCGAAGACCGTCGACAGCAGCAGCACTGCCAGGATGGTCAACGGCTTGAGGCTGCGCCGCGGATTGAAGTACGGCGCGGCGAAGCGCCAGAACTGCCTACCCCATTTGGTGAACCGCGCTAGCAGTATCACTACGACGACGAACGCGACGACAGTCATGACGTAGGCCTTGAGCAGCCACATTGCGCTGTCCCAGACGACGTTGTTCCAGTCCACGACCCATATCCCCGATCACGAGGTGAAACTCACCAGAAAAGATGGCGAAGTCTAACCCCGGACGTCGGTCATCGGCGAGAGATACGCACAGGACACGCGTCGATCCGCACCCACACATCGCCCGATGTCCCATTTGGGCGGTTTCGCCGCTCGGGTGGGACATCGGGCAGGGCGAACGGACCCCGTCGACCGGGAGTCTACGAGTCCTTCTCGGGCTCAGGCTTTTTCAGATTGCCGTCGTCGTCGACGTAGTCGTCGAAGGCGGTACCCGACACCGTGCCGTCGGAGCCGGGCAGGACGACCGTCTCGCGGGCACCCGGCTCGTAGCGGGCGTCGATCTCCTCCACCTTCTTCTTGGCTTCGGCGAGGGCCTCGTCGTCGGGGAGGGGAACTTCGCTCTCGGTCTGCCGGCCGGAGTTCTTCTGCTCGGGTGCGTCTGCGCTCATTGTGCACGTCCGTTCCGTTTCGGAGATTCCAGACCGACCATACGCCGCAGCCACCAGTTGAACTACCGTTCAAAACCGTTCGGTATCAATGGAATGGCGGGGCCGCTACTTCCGCGGCGGGAAGTGGCGGATGAGACCCTCCTGGACGACGGTGGCCAGCAACTCGCCCTCGAGGGAGAAGAACCGCCCCGTCGCGAGGCCGCGGGACCCGGCGGCGACCGGCGACTCGGTGGCGTAGAGCGTCCAGTCGTCGAACCGGAACGGCCGGTGGAACCAGATGGAATGGTTGACGGTGGCCGCGACGATCCGGTCCAGCCCCCACGACAATCCGTGGGTGGTGATGATGGAATCCAGGACCGTGGTGTCCGACGAGTAGCCCATGACGGCCACGTGAATCAGCGGGTCGTCCGGAAGGTCGCCGTCCGATTTCATCCAGACCCGGTTGTGGGTGAGCTTCTCCCCGGTGCCCTTCATGATCCAGGACGGGTCGTTCGCGTAACGCATGTCGATCGGCTTGAGGGCGTCGACGAACATCTTCAGCCGATCCTCGTAACCCAGGAAGTGGTCGCCCAGCGGCGGCAACGTGTCCGGGAACGGGACGTCGGGCACCTCGACCGCGTGCTCGAGACCCTTGCCCCAGTCCTGGAACGCCGCCAGCATGACGAACAGTTCCTCACCGTTCTGCAGCGCCGTGACCTGCCGGTTCGCGAATGCCCGGCCGTCGCGGTGCCGCTCGACGCGATATTCGATGGGTTCCTTGACGTCGCCGCCGCGGATGAAGTGGGCGTTTATCGCGTGCACGGCGCGCTCGCCGCTCACGGTGCGGCCGGCGGCGACCAGTGCCTGGGAAATCAACTGGCCGCCGAACGTCCGGCTCCCCACCTGCGCGGGATGCCGACCTCGGTACGTGTCCTCGCCGGTCCTCTCGAGATCGAGAAGTTCGAGCAGGGTCTGGAGATCGGTCTTCGCCGCGACTTCGCTCACCTAGTGGTCCTCTTCGCCGATTCTGTGGAC
>NZ_LTCZ01000034.1:0-350 GCF_001583455.1 Rhodococcus sp. LB1
GTGTAGAACACCGCCTCGTGTGGTGATGCCAACGCCCGCAACTCGCCGGCGATCATCGCGAACGCCGCATCCCAGCCGATCGGCTCGTAATGCGACGACCCCGGCAGCAACACCATCGGATGCGTCAACCGGCCCTGCTGCCCCAACCAGAACTCGGTCCGACCCAGCAGATCCGACACCGAATGCTCGGCGAAGAACTCCGGCGTCACCGTTCGGGTGGTCGCCTCCTCCGCCACCGCCTTCGCCCCGTTCTCACAGAACTCCGCATGCTTGCGGTGCCCCGGAGTCTCCGGCCACGCACACCCCGGACAGTCGAACCCTTCCCGCTGGTTCAACTTCATCAACGTCCG
>NZ_LTCZ01000034.1:361-68250 GCF_001583455.1 Rhodococcus sp. LB1
GGAACACCTGCCGCATAGGATTTCTCGTGCGTGACGATGACATCGTCTTCGTCGAAGGTGTACCTGTCGGTGGTGTCGGTCATGGAGTCAGTTTCCTCGTGCAATCCATTCGGCGAGGTGCGGGGCCTCGGTGCCGATCGTGGTTCCGTCACCGTGACCGGTGTGGACGAGCGTTTCTTCGGGAAGAGCGAACAACCGGTCGCGGATCGACCCGATGATGGTCGGGAAATCCGAGTACGACCGCCCCGTGGCGCCGGGGCCACCCGAGAACAGGGTGTCACCGGAGAACAGTGCCCCGGCCTCGGGCAGGTACAGGCACACCGACCCGGGCGAGTGACCCGGTGAGTGGATCACCTGGATCTCGGTGCCCGCGATGGCGATCCGCTGTTCGTCCTCGAGGTGCCAGTACAGCTCCTCGGGGTGGCTCATCTTCCACAGCACGTCGTCGCCGGGGTGCAGGAGAACGGGTGCGTGGAGCCGCGTGCCGAGTTCGGGGGCGACGGTGACGTGGTCGTTGTGACCGTGGGTGCAGATCACGGCGTTCACGTGCCGGTCGCCGACCGCGTCGATGATCGGCTGCGCGGCATGGGCGGCGTCGACGATCACGACGTCGGTGTCGTCACCGATCAGCCAGATGTTGTTGTCGACGTTCCACTCTCCGCCGTCGAGGGCGAACGTTCCCTCGGTGACGACCCGCTCGATCCTGAGCGCGCCGCTCACAGGACGACCACCGAACGCAGCACCTCACCGGCGTGCATGCTGTGGAATGCCGCTTCCACCTCGTCGATCTTGATGCGCTCGGTGACGAACTTCTCCAGCGGCAGCCGGCCCTGCTGGTACAGGTCGACGAGCATCGGGAAGTCACGCTCGGGCAGGCAGTCGCCGTACCACGACGACTTCAGGGATCCGCCGCGGGAGAAGAAGTCGATCAGCGGCATCTCGAGGGTCATGTCGGGGGTCGGGACACCGACCAGCACGACGGTGCCGGCGAGGTCGCGGGCGTAGAACGCCTGCTTCCACGTCTCCGGGCGGCCGACCGCATCGATCACGACGTCGGCACCGAAACCGCCGGTGAGTTCCTGCACGGCCTCGACCGCATCGACGTCGGCGCCGTTGATCGTGTGCGTCGCGCCCAGGTCCTTCGCCCACTCGAGCTTCTTGTCGTCACGGTCGATCGCGATGATCTTCACGGCGCCTGCCAGGCGGGCGCCCATGATCGCGGCGTCGCCGACACCACCGCAGCCGATGACGGCGACGGTGTCTCCGCGGGAGACGTTGCCGGTGTTCACGGCGGCACCGAGGCCGGCCATCACGCCGCAGCCGAGCAGCCCGACGACTGCCGGGTCCGCGGAGGCATCCACCTTGGTGCACTGTCCGGCGTGGACGAGCGTCTTGTCGGCGAACGCGCCGATCCCCAGGGCGGGCGTGAGTTCGGTGCCGTCCTCGAGCGTCATCTTCTGTGCAGCGTTGTGTGTGTCGAAGCAGTACTGCGGGCGGCCGCGCTTACAGGCGCGGCACTGACCGCACACGGCGCGCCAGTTGAGGACGACGAAGTCGCCGACGGCCACGGAGGTGACGCCTTCGCCGACACTCTCGACGATGCCGGAAGCCTCGTGGCCGAGCAGGAACGGGAACTCGTCGTTGATCCCGCCGTCGCGGTAGGTGAGGTCCGTGTGGCACACACCGCATGCCGCGATGTCGACTACCACCTCTCCGGGACCGGGGTCCGGAATGTTGACGGTCGCGATCTCGACGGGGGCACCCTTGGAGCGGGCGATGACGCCTCGTACCTGCTGCGGCATTGGACTCATTCCTTCGGTCGATCAGTCATAGCGGGATCGATGCATGGCCATATATGCACCTCTCCCGAGACCTTACGTTCCGGAACATCACGGAGGGACTGATCGAAGTGAGAGGTTGACCTAGCCGGAATACCAGCCGCTCGCGGCGGTACTGCGATGGAGGTCATGACGAGAAACTGACGGTTGACACGCCGCGGTATATACAGGACTATACATCTCGAAGAGTGAGGCACACCACATCGATCACGGAGTTCTGATGACCCGGAGAGATTCCAGCTCGACCGAGGAACCGCACCCGCCCCTTCCGGTGGTGCTCGACGGCGCCCAGCTCACCGTCGACCAACTCACGGCGCTCGCCCGGGAGCCGATCGTGATCGAGCCCGACCCCGCAGCACTCGACCACACACGCCGTTCGTGGGAGACAGCCGTGCGCATCGCCGAACGGCAGCCCATCTACGGACGCACCACGGGCGTCGGGGGCAACCGGGACACCTCCGTCTCCGGCGGCGTCGACCAGGACCTTCGACTTCTCCGCAGCCACGCCACCGGCTCGGGCCCCTCGCTGCCGGATCACGTCGTCCGAGCCGCCATGATCATTCGCGTCAATCAGATTCTCAACGGCGGATCCGGTCTGCACCCCGACATCGTGACCGCGCTGATCGCTGCCGTCGCGGCGGACGAACAGCCCACCGTGCACGCTCGCGGGGCGATAGGCACCGGCGACCTCAGCGCGTTCTCCGAGATCGCGCTCGGGTTGATGGGCGAGGCACCGCTGCGGGACGGTCGGTTCGTCACCCGGTGGACCGCACACCAGGGTGACGCACTCCCTCTGATCTCGACCAACGCGATGACGGTCGCGCTCGCGGCGTCGGCCACCGACAGCGTGGCGAACTGGCTGGAGCACTCGCTGATCGTCGGCGTGCTGTCGCTGCTGGCGACGCGCAGTTCCGTCGAGCCGTTCGCGGCCCGAGTGCAGGCTGCCCGCAGGCACCTCGGCCAGGAGGAGGTGGCCGGCCGGGTCCGGGAACTCCTCGCGGGCCACCGCGTACAGGCTGCCCGCGTGCAGGATTCCTACGGGTTCCGCGCCCTGCCGCAGATCCTCGGGGCGACGTGGCAGGCGCTGCAGCGGTTGCGAGGCACGCTCGCGATCGAGATGAACTCGTCCTCCGAGAACCCCCTCATCTCCGTCGAGGACGACGCCGTGTTCCACAACGGGAACTTCCACGGAATGCCGATCGCCCTCGCCGTGGACGAGGCCAAACTCGCGCTGTCGAGCGCAGCGCTGTTGTCGCAGTGCAGGCTTGCCAATCTCTCGGATCCGGCGGTCACCGGACTCCGGCCGTTCCTGGCCGACGGTCCGGCCGGCAGCAGCGGCACCATGCTGCTGGAGTACACGACGTCCGCGGCCATCGCCGAGATCCGGATGGCCGCGGCGCCGGGGTCTCTCGGACACACCGTGATCTCCCGCGGAACCGAGGACCACGCGAGCTTCGCGTCGCAGGCCGCCACCCAGCTCACCGACATCCTCGCCCAGTCCCGCATCGTGCTCGCGTGCGAATTGATCTCGGCGGTACGCGCCCTCGGCCAGCAGAACCACGAACTCGACACCACAACCGAACTCGGCGCGTACCTCGACCGGGCGCGCAGGTGCCTGGACCCGCGGACGACCGACCGTCCTCTGAGCGACGACCTGAAAGCAGCGGTGAAGTTTCTGGAACAGATGCCGAATCCGGAGAAAGACGCAACTCGGTAAAGCAGTCCCACGACACCGAACTTCCGAGTGTGTCACCACTCGGATTACACGAAAGTAGCACGCGAATGATCACATTCGACAAAGTCACCAAGGCGTACCCGGACGGCACGACAGCGGTGAACGAACTGGACCTCGAGTGCCCGAGCGGGAAGATCACAGCACTCGTCGGGCCGTCGGGATGCGGCAAGACCACGTCGCTTCGCATGATCAACAGACTGATCGAACCGACCTCCGGAACCATCTCCCTCGACGGCGAATCCACGGCGGACATGGATCCGGCGCTGTTGCGCAGGCGGATCGGGTACGTCATCCAGCACGCCGGACTGTTCCCGCACCGCACTATCGTGGACAACGTCGCGACGATGCCGAGATTGCTGGGAAAGACGAAGAAGGAGGCCCGAACCCGGGCGATGGAGCTGCTCGAGACGGTCGGTCTCGCGGCGCACTTCGCGGACCGGTATCCGTGGCAGCTCTCGGGTGGCCAGCAGCAGCGAGTGGGGGTCGCGCGCGCCCTCGCCGCGGACCCCGCCTTCATGCTGATGGACGAACCGTTCAGCGCTGTCGACCCGGTGGTCCGGAGCCAGCTCCAGGACGAATTCCTGAGACTGCAGAAGGACATCGGCAAGACGATCATCATCGTCACGCACGACATCGACGAGGCCCTCAAGCTCGGCGACCAGGTCGTCGTGTTGCGGACCGGCGGGATCCTGGCGCAGTCGGCGACGCCGCTGGAGTTGCTGACCGAACCCGCCGACGAGTTCGTCGCCGACTTCGTCGGACGCGACCGCGGCTACCGTTCGCTGGGTTTCTCGAACCTCGACGGCCGCGTGGAGACGGTCACCGAACCCGTTGCCCGTCTAGGCGATTCGGCATCCGACGCCCGCACGCGGACCACGGACGACTGGTTGCTCGTCGTCGACCCGGCGAACAAGCCGATCGGCTGGGTGCAACCGGCGAAGGTCGTCGACCGCATTCGCCCGGACGACGTGAATCTCAGTGGCACGGTCGCCGATGCGCACGGGACGATGCGGGCCCTACTCGACGCCGCCCTGTCCGCACCCAGCAAACGCGGTGTCGTCGTCGACGGCGACGGTGTGCTCGTGGGAACCGTGACGGCACACGCGGCGGTGGCGGCGATCGAGTCGGCGGATCTCGTGGCCACGGAGGCGATGGCCCGATGAACATCGAATGGCTCGGCCGCCAGTCCGATCGCATCGCCGAACTGGTCGGCTGGCACATCCTGCTCTCGCTCGTGCCGCTCGTCGTCGGCGTGATCGTCGCGTTGCCGATCGGCTGGCTGGCGCATCGCAGTCGCCGGATCAACCCCTACGTGGTGGGCACGGCCGGCCTGCTCTACACGATCCCGTCGCTGGCGCTGTTCGTCCTGCTCCCGCCGATCCTCGGAACGAAGATCCTCGATCCGATGAACATCGTCGTCGCGCTGACGATCTACACCGTCGCCCTGCTCGTCCGCGTCATCGCCGACGCCCTGGATTCGGTGCCGCAGGAGACGGTGCTCGCCGCCACGGCGATGGGCTACCGGCCCTACCAGACTCTGCTGAAAGTCCAGCTGCCGGTGGGCGTTCCCGTCATCTGCGCCGGACTGCGCGTCGCGGTGGTGTCGAACGTCAGCCTCGTTTCTCTCGCCGCGCTGCTCGGGATCCCGCAGATCGGGTCACTGTTCACCCAGGGCTTCCAGTTGCGTTTCTACACACCCATCATCACCGGTATCGCGCTGTGCCTGCTGCTGGCGCTGGTTCTCGACTTGCTCATCGTGCTCGCCAATCGGTTACTCACACCGTGGACCCCGAAGGTGGTCGCATCATGATCGACTTTCTACTCGACGGTGCTCATTGGACCGGGCCCGAAGGTATTCCCGCCCTCCTCCTCCAGCACCTGATGTACACGTTCCTCGCCCTGTTCGCGGCGGCGCTGATCGCGGTTCCGCTCGGTCTGTACATCGGGCACACCGGTCGCGGCGCGGTCGTCGTCGCGGGTCTGGCCAACTCGCTGCGCGCCCTTCCCACCATCGGCTTGCTGATCCTGCTGGTGCTCGTCATCGCGCCGTCGTTCTCGACCAAGCTGGCCTATCTGATTCCGAGCCTGATCGTGCTGGTCTTGTTGGCCATCCCACCGATTCTCACCAACACGTACGCGGGCATTCGCTCGGTCGACCCGGCCGCCGTGGACGCTGCGCGGGGTATGGGGTTTCGGTCGATGCGCATCCTCACCGAGGTGGAGATGCCGTGCGCGCTGCCGCTGATGCTGTCGGGTGTGCGTAGCGCCGTGCTGCAGATCGTCTCGACGGCGACCGTCGCCGCCTACATCTCGCTGGGCGGACTGGGACGTCTCCTCATCGACGGCAAGGCGCAGAGCGACTACGCGCAGATGGCCGCCGGAGCGGTCCTCGTGTCCCTCCTCGCGCTCGCATTCGACCTGGCGATCGGATTCCTCACGGTTCGGGTCGTCTCACCCGGTCTGACGCGACGCGTCCGGAGCGTCGCGACGAAGCAATCCGGTTCCGACGACACCGCAGTCGCGGCCCGACCCACATCCGCTCCCGAGCCCTCGCTGATCTGAAGGACATCATCATGAAGAAGGCATTGATCGTCGCGCTGACCGGCGCCACCCTGATGTCGTTGACGGCATGCGGGATCGGCAAGGACCCGTTGGCGTCCGACGACGGCGGAAGCAGTGACGGCGCCATCGTCGTCGGCTCCGCGGACTTCCCCGAAAGCCAGCTGATCGCGACGATCTACGCGGAGGCGCTGCGCGCGAACGGCATCGACGTCACCGAGAAGCTCAACATCGGGAGCCGGGAGGTGTACGTCCCGGCCATCCGGGACGGCTCCATCGACCTGCTGCCCGAATACTCGGGTGCGTTGCTCCAATACCTCGACAGCGCCACCACCGCGACCGCGTCGGACGAGGTGACCGCGGAGATCAAGGCCAAGCTGCCCGCCGGGCTCGTCGCACTGGAACCGTCCCCCGCCGAGGACAAGGACGTTCTCGCGGTCCGGCAGGAGACCGCGGACGAGTACTCGATCGAGACGATCGAGGACCTCGTGCCCCACGCCGACGAGCTGACCCTCGGCGGCCCGCCCGAGTGGAAGACCCGGGAGAACGGCGTCGCAGGCCTGCAGGACAAGTACGGCCTGACGTTCAAGGAGTTCCTGGCACTGGACGCCGGCGGTCCCCTGACGCTCAACGCACTGCTGAGCGGTCAGATCGAGGTGGCGGACGTGTTCAGCACCGACCCGGCGATGCGTTCGGAGAACCTCGTGGCGCTCGAGGACACCAAGCACCTGTTCCTCGCGGAGAACATCACCCCGATCATCAACGAGAACAAGGCAGGCGACGACGTCCGCGGCGTCCTGGCCGACGTGTCGGCCGCATTGACGACCGAGGATCTCATCGAGATGAACCAGCGGGTGGCCGACCTCGAGGACATGGGCGACATCGCCCGGGAATGGCTGGAGGACAAGGGGCTGGCGTCCTGATCACGCCCCGGGCGGGCGCGTCACCTCAGCGCATCGAACGTCGCCGTCGCGTATTGGGCGGTCCGGTCGGAGCCGAGAAGTCCCGGGCCCATCTTGTTCATCACGTACGTCATGGTCATCCGGCGTTCGGTGTCGACGACGACCTGCGAGCCGCCCCAGCCACCCCAGAAGCAGATGCGTCCCTCGGGGACGAACGGCACGGACACGGGCGTCGGCAGTCCGTAACCGATGCCGAACCGAATCGGTTGCCCCAGAGCCAGATCCACACCGTTCGACTGCTCCTCGAAGATCAGGGAGATGGTGTCCGGCGACAGCAGGCGGACGCCGTCGAGTTCTCCCCCGCAGGCCACGACGGACTGGATCCGGGCGAGCGACCGGGCGTTGCCCTGACCACCGGCCGCGCCGTTCTCCGCCTTGCGCCACTCGTCGGACCAGGACGCGGACGCGTCCGGTCCGGGGCCGGTGAACGTCCTGACGATGACGCTGGCGGGGTCGAGGGAGGCCAGGTCGATCGGCAGCGGCGGCGGCGGGACCACGTTCGACACCCGGCCGAACTGCGACGGGTCCAGTCCGATGTGGAAGTCGGCCCCCAGCGGTCCGGCGATCTCCTCCGCGACGAAACGGCCGAGCGTGCGCCCGTCGATTCGGCGGACGACCTCGCCGATCAGATGGCCGTAGTTCAGCGCGTGATATCCGGACGCCGTGCCCGGCTCCCACCACGGCGCCTGGGCGGCAAGTCGCTTCGTCGACCCGGCGAGGTCGAACGTGTCCTCGACCGTGATCGGCTGATCCCATCCCGAGACACCCGACGTGTGCGAGAGGAGATGGCGGACCTCGACGTGTTCCTTGCCTGCCGCGGCGAATTCCGGCCAGTACTTCGCGACGGGCGCGTAGACGTCCAGCAGTCCGCGATCGACGAGCATCAGTGCGGCGAGCGCGGTGACCGTCTTGGTGCACGACCATACGTTGGTGATGGTGTCGCGCTCCCATTCGGTGGCGTGATCGGTGTCGGACCATCCGCCCCACATGTCGACCACCGGATCTCCGTCGAGGGTCACGACGATCGACGCGCCGAGTTCCTCACCGGAGTCGAGATTGTCCTTCAGGGCCTCCTGCAACGCCGTGAAGCGCTGGTCGCACACTCCTCCGAGCTTGGTCACCTGCAGTTCCTCTCCACCAGCCGACACAATTGATCTTGACATCGGGTTCAATTGAGGGTTCCAGTGTGATCTCGGCGCCATGTGATGTCAATCACTACCCTCGGTCGCGTCCGGAAGGCTGCTACCGCGGTCCGGCGCTCACCGGGTTCACCCGTGTCGGGTGAGGTTCCGGGCGGTCCGGCGGTCGACGCTGAGACCCAGGACTACAGGTGAGGAGACGTGCCATGGGCAAGCCATTTCGGGGTGTCGTCAACGTCGATATCCGCGACTCGGTTCCGGATTGGTCCCCGTTCGAACCACCCCAGGCGCCCACCGACGCACCCAACGTCGTCTATGTCGTCCTCGACGACGTCGGTTTCTCCGCGATGCGCTGCTACGGCGGGCCGATCGAGACACCGAACATCGACCGGATCGCTGCCAAGGGTGTTCGCTACACGCAGTGGCACACCACCGCGCTGTGCTCGCCCACGCGCTCGTGCCTGCTGACGGGACGCAACCACACGCGCAACAGCATGGCCTGCATCACCGAGGCCGCGATCGGATTCCCCAACGCAAGCGGGACGATCCCGCCGGAGAACGGCATGCTCTCGGAGATACTCGCCGAGCGCGGCTGGAACACCTACATGGTGGGCAAATGGCACCTGTGCCCGACCGACGAGATGAACCTGGCCGCCACCCGCAGGAACTGGCCGAGCGGGCGCGGCTTCGAACGCTGGTACGGCTTCCTCGGCGCGGAGACCAACCAGTGGTATCCGGATCTGGTCTACGACAACCATCCGGTCGACCAGCCCCGGTCGCCGGAGGAGGGCTACCACCTCACCGAGGACGTCACCGACAAGGCACTCGAGTTCATCAAGGACGCCAAGGCGATCGCGCCGGACAAGCCGTTCTTCCTCTACTACGCGCCCGGCGCGTGCCACGCGCCGCACCACGCCCCGAGGGAATGGATCGAGAAGTTCGCGGGCAAGTTCGACATGGGCTACGACGCGATCCGCGAACAGACCCTCGCCCGTCAGAAGGAAATGGGCATCGTCGCGGCCGACACCGAACTTCCGCCGATCAACCCGATCGGCACCCCCGACACCCGGTCGGGACCGACGGGCGAACCGTTCCCGGAACTCGACTACACCCGCCCCTGGAACACGCTGAACGACGACGAGAAGCGCCTCTTTGCGCGGATGGCCGAGGTGTACGCCGGCTTCCTGGCCCACGCCGACCATCACATCGGACGCCTCCTCGACTATCTGGAGCACAACGATCAGTTGGACAACACCGTGATCGTGGTGGTCTCCGACAACGGTGCGAGCGGGGAAGGTGGCCCGAACGGCTCCGTCAACGAGATGAAGTTCGCCAACGGCATCCCGGACGACCTCGCCGAGAACCTCTCGAAACTCGACGATCTCGGCGGACCCAAGACCTACAACCACTACCCCAACGGCTGGGCGATGGCGTTCAACACCCCGTTCAAGATGTGGAAGCGCTACGAGTTCAACGGCGGAACCGCCGACCCGTGCATCATCTCGTGGCCGGCCGGAACCAAGGCTCGGGACGAGGTCCGGGACCAGTACCATCACGCGATCGACCTGGTGCCGACGATCCTGGACTTCCTCGGGGTCGATGCCCCCGAAACCATCAAGGGCCACGTCCAGAGCCCGTTCGACGGCGTCAGTATGCGGAACAGTATCGACGACAAGTCCTCGCCGTCGGAGCGGAAGTCGCAGTTCTACTCGATGCTCGGCTCGCGGTCGATCTGGCACGAAGGCTGGAAGGCCGTCACGACACACCCGACCATCGCAGGATGGGGACACTTCAACGACGACGAATGGGAGCTCTACCGCACCGACGTCGACCGCGCCGAAGTGCACAACCTGGCAGCGGAGCATCCCGACAAACTGCGGGAGATGGTGAACATCTGGTTCGCAGAAGCCGGCGCGAACGGGGCGTTCCCACTGGACGATCGATCAGCCGTCGAGATCATGGGCACGCCCCGGCCCCAACTGACAGCGGCCCGAAACCGATACGTCTATTACCCGGACGTCGCCGCCGTGTCCGAGTGGCAGGCAGTCAACACCCGCGGCCGATCGTTCGTGATCGGCGCGCTCGTCGACATCCCGGCGCCGGGAGCCGAGGGCGTCCTCTTCGCGATCGGTTCCCGTTTCGGAGGCCACGCACTGTATGTGAAGAACAACCGGCTGCATTACGTCAACAACTTCGTGGGCAGCGACGAACAGATGATCGTCGGCTCCGAGGACATCCCCACCGGAACGGACCTGATCCTGTCCGCCTCCTTCGACAAGGACGGGCAGGAGCCCACGTTCACCACCGGGATCCTGTCGCTGTTCCACGCCGACCGAAAGGTCGGAGAGGGTCGCATCAAGACGCAGCTCGGTGCGTTCGCGATCGCCGGTGCCGGGGCGTATGTCGGCCGGCACCCGGGCGAGCCGATCACCGACGACTACCCCGGCGAATCACCCCACCGCTTCACCGGTGGCACGATCGACCGAGTCGCGATCGACGTGAGCGGCGAACCGTATCTCGATCTCGAACGGGAAGCCGCCCTGATGCTCATGCGCGAGTGATTCCGACGCGCTGCACGCACGGCGAACCCGGGTCTCAGCTGCCGGTCACCGGCAGCACCAGCACCTGACCCGGGTCGCCCGCGGCGATCGTGACCTGGTGCGGCACCAGCCCGCCCCGGAAGCTCGGATCACCGCCGGACACCTCGAGACGAACGCGGTGCCCCTCGTCGAAGCGATGGACGATGGCCGGCATCGTGACCTGCACGGGCTCACCGGGCGCCACGATGCGCACCGGTGCGACCTGTCCGTTGATCAGTGTGTCGGTGCCGTCGGGTGCCACGTCGTACAGCTTGGCGAAGACCACGACCGCGTCTTCGACACCGGCGACCGCGGGTGCGGCGGTGACGCGGACGTCGAGCGTCGGCGCACCCACCACGTCCAACGGCGCATCGAGGGAACCGGACGACCACTCGACCACGGTTCCGGGGACGACACCCTGCGGGGCCGGGTTGTCCGGCCGGGTGTCCGGCGCTTCCCGGTCGGTGGGGAGCCCGCCCGGCAGGGTGTTCAATGTCCGAACGCCGGGAACGATGCCGTCGAGACGGTCGGTGAGCGCGCCGTCACCGGAGAGGTAGAGCGAATAGTCCCGCCCCACCGTGACATCCGAGGACTCGGCGTACGCGGGTGCGGCGTTGCCGGTGTAGTCGACCCAGCTGCGGAAGTAGCTGAACACCGGCCCGGTGTCGACCCCGCTGTCCTTCAGATAGTGATCGAACCAGTCGACCATCCGGCCCGTCTCGTACTGGGTGTCGGGGTTCGGATCCTTCATGTTGATCTCGCCCTCGGCTGGAGTGAGATCGGAATGCCCCCAGCTGTGCCAGATCATCTTCACGTCGTTGCCCTGCGCCTGCAGCGTCTCGAACGTCGCCTTCGATTCGTTGAGGTCGAACAGAGTGTCCTGCTGCCCCTGCATCAACAACACCGGAATCCGCACGCGGTCCGCATACGACACCACCGAGGAGCGGCGCAGGAAGTCGACGGACCCCGGGTCCGGGTAGCCCTGCACCGCGGACTGCGCCAGCGCGGGGCACGCGGTGTTCGCGAAGTTGGGGCAGCCCAGCGCCCGCGCCGGGTCCGAGACGTAGCCTTCGGCCCGCGGGTTGGTGACACCGACGGCACCGAACGTGAGTGTCCACAGCACCTTCGACGCACCGGGAACCGACGTACTGACCCCGGTCGTCTGCGCGGTGCCGTTGGGTGCGAGCGAGTAGCTGAGGTCGTTCCACGTGATCATCGGGATGATCGTGTCGATCCGGGGGTCCACCGACGCCGCGGCGAACTGCACGGAGCCGCCGTAGGAACCGCCGACCATCCCGACCCGCGGGTCGTCGGCCTCGGCGAGGCCGTGGTGCGCGGTCGCGTCCTGCACCACGTAGTCGAGACCGGGGACGGGAACGGTGTGCGCGGGATCGACGAACGCCGTCCCGTCGCGTCCACCGAGGAAGCTCACCAGTTCACTCGCCGCCCGCCCGTCGTACTCGGGATTGTCCATGTGGATCTTGCAGCCGGAACCGCCGAAGCCCAGCCCGGAGTACGCGAGCACCGCGTAACCGCGGGACGCGAGGAACGAGGCGATACCGGCCTGATCGTTCTTGGAGCCACCGAAGCCGTTGGTGGTGAGGACGGCGGGCACCCGATTCGACGCCGAGGCCGAGTCGGGCTTGTACACGTCGCCGATCACGTCGCACGGCTCGTCGCGGTTCGGTCCGACGAGAACCTGGAAATGGAGCGTGGTCTTCGTGAAACCGAGCGGATCGGCTGTCGCCGGAGCCGACGCCGCGATCGGTGTCAGTACCGCGGCCGCCGCCGTCACCACCGCCAGAGTTGATCTACGCGCCCTGTGTTTCACAGCCCACCCGCCGTCCGTCACTCCGCCCCGAGCACCTCCGACGAGCGTAAGCGCTCTGGACGCACGACCAACTCAGGCTGCCGGTGTGTCGCGGCACCGGTCTGGACCGCGGCTCGCAGACTCGCGCAGGTCGTCTGGCACCCGGCTGCGCCCCTCGTGCGGTTTATATTTGAGCTGTGGTCATGACGAAGCGAGCCGAAACGTCCCTGTTGACCGACCAGGTCTACGAGACGATGCACGAGGCGATCATGAACGGTGATCTGCCTGCCGGCTCCCGCCTGCGCATTCGCGACATTGCCGCGCAGGTCGGCACCAGCGTGATGCCGGTGCGCGAGGCGATCCGACGGCTCGAAGAAGCCGGTCTGGCCGAGCGCGTCCCCCACAAGGGCGCGGTCGTCAAAGGGCTGACCCTGGCCGAACTGGTGCATGTCTACGACGTGCGCCGGTTGCTCGAGGTGGAGGCCGCACGATTGGGCGCGCAGCAGATCAGCCCCGCCGACGTCGACCGGATGCAGACCGAGTACGAACTCATGCGGGCCGCCATCACCGAACGGCGGGTAGTAGCGCTTCTCGATCACGACGAGGCACTGTTGACCATTCTCTACGAGGCGGCAGCAAACCCCGTGCTCGTCGATTCCATCCGTACCCTGTGGCAGCACTGCCGCGCCTACAAGATCGTCGGCGCGCAGGGCACCCTGGACACGGCGGGAGACGACTCGTTGTGGAGGTACCAGGAACGTCTCGTCGAGGCCGCCCGCAAGGGCGACGCCGACGCCGCGGCCGCCGTCAACAATGAGTCGTTGATCAACGCGACGTCGCGGATCAGGGTTCAACTCGCCGCTCAACAGGATGCCGGTTAGCGGAAGCGACAACGGATTTCACCGATGATCGAGAGCGCGGGAGGACACACCGAGTGAATCAGCTGCTGAGAGTCCAGAACTTCACCGTCTCGTGCTGACCCACCACACCCGTCCGTCGTTCACCCTCGGCGACACCACGTTCCACTTCGTCGACGCCGACCCCGCAACGGTCCTCGATCAGGCGCGGGATGCGGCCCAGGGCAAGGACGTCCGGCTCGGCGGCGGGGCCACCACGATCCGACAGTTCCTGGACGCCGACCTCGTCGACACCATGCATGTGGTGGTCTCGCAGGTCGAACTCGGATCCGGGGTGCGACTCTGGGAATCGCCCGACGAGCTGCGTGACCGGTTCCACCTCGAAGTCATTCCAAGCCCCAGTGGTGTGACCCACCATTTGTTCTGGCGAAGGTCGCAGTAGACCGCGGACGGTCCGGCGACCAAGCCGGTGCCGGTTCGATCAGGGCACCTTCGGCGGGTTGTCGGGGAAGAGGAGGGCACCGATATCCTTGCCGATCGGCACAGCGTTATTGGTGTTTGCGTTGGCCGTCGGTCCGAGCGTGGCGTATACGACGATCGTGGTCTTCGACTCCGTTTCGTAGAGAGCGATGCCGTTGTAGCCCCCGAATGCCGGGTTCATGAGCAGCCAACTGCCCAGGTGAACGGTTCCGAAGGCGAAGTACTTGTCGGCAGTCAGCGGGCCCAGCCCGGCGGTCTTGTCCGCCATCATCTCCGTGAACGCCGTGTCGGACAGGAGTTCGCCGGTGCCGAGCGCACGAACCCACCGAGCGACATCGGCCACTGTCGAATTCATGTTGCCGCTGTTGAGGAACGCGGTGGGATTCCAGAACGTCGAGTCCTCGAAGACGCCCCGTTCGTTGGTGTAACCGTGGAGGATCGGTTCACTCATCTGGGGTGTCAGCACCACGCTGCTCGCGTCCATCCCCAGCGGCGTGAAGATCCGCTCCTTCAGGAGGTCGCCCAAGGGCTTTCCCGCCGCCTTTTCGAGTACCACACCGAGCAGGCACAGGTCGCTGTGCGCGTAGGCAAAGCTGGTTCCCGGTTCGAACAGCGGCGGGCGGGCGTTGGCCAAATCGAAGATCTCCTGAGACGTGAAGCCTTTGATCGGATTGGCGTAGAAGATCTTCAGGAAATCGGGGTTCGTCACGTAGTCCGAAATGCCGGTGGTGCTGTTGGCGAGCATCCGCGGAGTGATCTTGTCGGCGCGCGGAAAGTCGGGCACCCACTTGGCGATCGGCTCGTCCAGGCTCAGCGTTCCGGCCTCGGCCAGCTGCAACAGAACTGTCGACAGCATCGGTTCCATCGGCTGGCCGACTCGCAATTGCATGTCACGCGTCGCGGGAACGCCGAGCGGAGACTCCCCCACCGCCCCGGCGGCGATCTCCTCGTCGCCGCGCCATACGCCGAATACGGCGCCGCTGAGATCGAGCTCCGTCAGCTTGTCGCGAACGATATCGACGACCTTGTCGGCCTCGGGATCGTCCGTGTGCACGACGTCAGGACCGTGCTCCGCTGATTGCTGTTCGCCGCTGCGATCGTCCGATCCACAAGAAACGGTGGCAAGGGCAAGAACGATGCTGAGCGCGGCGGCCGTTCGACGCAGCCGGCTACGAGTCGACAAGCTCATGGGGTCGATCCCTTCGTACGCAGAGGTCGAGTGGGAGTCGCTGCTCACTTGGATCCTAAGTGCAGACTGTCGCCGCCCAGGGACGTTCCGGCCATTATCTGATCGACTGGTCGAGGGGCAATAACCAGCACTTTCATCCGAGCGGCGCCAAATGGTGCCACATAGCACCACTTTTGAGCCATCAAACCCTTGCGCTGGTGCCATACCTGTGCCAAGATGGCACCATGGATTTGACACCGTATGTGAGCAACCTCGGACGTGAATTCGCCACCCTCGCCGAAGCCGGCGGTGACGAATCCCGTGCGTTGGTCGAGCGCCTGACCGGATCGCTCGAGTCGGCGATCCGGATGACGCTGCTGGACGCGCTGTCCGCCGCCACGGACGAGATCACCCAAGATCTGGCCCCGGGCTCGGTGGAGTTGCGCCTGCGCGGACGCGATCCGAACTTCGTCGTGACCGCACGGCCCGCCGAGCCGATCGAGGAAGCGGCCGAGGACGATGCGGCACCGGCCGACAGCGGCACACCGATCGCCGAGGACGGCCCGACCGCGCGGATCAACGTGCGCCTCCCCGAACAGCTCAAGGCCGCGGTCGAGGAGGCCGCAGCCAAGGAGGGGCGCTCGGTCAACGCCTGGCTCGTCCGCGCGGCTTCGTCCGCGCTGCAGCAACCGGACCGCGTCCAGCACGCCCAGCAGCGCGGCAAACAGACCAAGCAGAGCCTCACCGGCTGGGTGCGCTAGCCACACCGCCTTCCACCACACCACGTCCCCGACCTGCGGGGATGTGTCACCTACTCAACCTGAGGGGACAGCTGTGCCCAATTTCGATACACCCGAACCGATTTCCGTCACGCTCGAACTCGGTGTCGGCAATGTGCGGATCACCGCGAGCGACCGCACCGACACCACCGTCGACGTGCTCCCGAGCGACGCATCCGATGAGTCGGATGTGCAAGCCGCCCAGCGGGTCCGCGTCGACTACGCGAACGGCGTGCTCCAGGTCGTGGGGCCGAAAGCGCGCGCTCTCGACTTCTCCCGCAAATCCAGGTCGGTGGAGTTGTCCATCGACCTGCCCAGCGGTTCGCAGGTTTCCGGCGAGGTGCAGGTCGGAGACGTCAGCGGCACGGGCCGGCTCGGGCAGTGCAGGTTCAAAACCTCCGCCGGAAACGTCCGGCTCGAGCAGACCGGTCCGTTGCGTGTGGACACCGCGGCCGGTCACGTCACCGCGGACGGCGTCGCGGGCAACGCCGAAATCCGCACCGGCTCCGGGAAGGTCCGCATCGGCGAGATCGAAGGCTCCGCAATCGTCAAGAACTCCAACGGTGACACCACGATCGCCGCGGTCACCGGCGACGTCCACGTGCGCTCGGCGAACGGCGACATCTCCGTCGACCGCGCCGGCGCGAGTGTCGAGTCGAAGACGTCCAACGGCAGCATTCGCCTCGGCGAGGTGGCGCGCGGTTCGGTCGAGCTCGGGACCGCGATGGGCGACCTGGAGATCGGCATCGCCGAGGGCACCGCCGCCTGGCTCGAGGTGAACACCAAGTTCGGCCAGGTACGCAACCTGCTGGACAACACCACCCGGCCCGAGGCGTCCGACGAGACCGTCGAGGTCCGCGCGCACACCTCGTTCGGCGGCATCACGATCCGCCGTTCCTGATCCACTTCTGGCCCTCGAGAAAGGGAAACCATGACCACCAGGCAATCTCAGCCGGCCATTGCGGTGACCGGGTTACGCAAGTCGTTCGGCGACCACGTCGTGCTCGACGGCATCGATCTGACCGTCCCGCAGGGAACGGTCTTCTCCCTGCTCGGCGCGAACGGCGCCGGGAAGACCACCACCGTCAACATCCTGTCCACCTTGATCAGCGCCGACGCCGGTGATGCCCGGGTCGCCGGCCACGACCGCACCCGCGAATCCGACGCGGTGCGCGCCGCAATCGGTGTCACCGGCCAGTTCTCGGCGGTGGACAACCTGCTCACCGGCAGGGAGAACCTGCTGCTGATGGCGGATCTGCACCACCTCGCCCGCAGCGACGGCCGGCGGCGCGTCGCCCAGCTGCTCGAACAGTTCGACCTGGTCGATGCGGCCTCGAAGCCGGTCTCGACATACTCCGGAGGCATGCGGCGGCGGCTCGACCTCGCGATGACCCTGGTCGGCAGCCCGCGCGTGATCTTCCTCGACGAGCCGACCACCGGCCTGGACCCACGCAGCCGCCGGGCCATGTGGCAGATCGTCCGGGACCTGGTGGCCACCGGCGTCACCATCTTCCTGACCACCCAGTACCTGGAGGAGGCCGACGAACTGTCCGACCGGATCGCGGTCCTCGACCACGGCCGACTGGTCGCCGAGGGAACCGCGGACGAGCTCAAGCGCCGCATCCCCGGGAGCCACGTCCGCCTGCAGTTCGCCGACCCGCGCGGCCTCGAAGCAGCCGAGCGCGTCCTCGACCGGGTCTCGCGCGACCCCGACGCGCTCGCCCTCCGTGTGCCCAGCGACGGCAGCCTCCGCTCGCTGAAAACCCTGATCGACCTGCTCGACGACGAGGCCATCGACGTCGACGAGCTGTCCGTGCACACCCCCGATCTCGACGACGTCTTCCTCGCCCTCACCGGCAACCCCCACAACGAGAAGGTGACCTCATGATCAGCACCCCTGCCCACACCCTCGCCGGGCCGTCCCCGGCGGACCTCCGGTTCCACCCGCTGCGCGACTCGGCAACGATGCTGCGCCGCAACCTCGATCACATGCTGCGGTACCCGTCGATGACCGTGACGCTCGTCGGAATGCCGGTCGTCTTCCTGCTGCTGTTCGTCTACGTGTTCGGCGGCACGTTGGGCGCAGGGCTCGGCGGGGTGTCAGGTGGGCGCGCCGAGTACGTCAACTACGTCGTGCCCGCGATCATCCTGATGACCGTGACGGCCGCGGTCCAAGGGACAGCGATCTCGGTCGCGATGGACATGACCGAGGGGATCATCGCCCGGTTCCGCACCATGCACATCGCCCGCGTCTCGGTGCTGACCGGACACGTGCTGGGCAGCGTGATCCAGGCGATGCTCAGCGTCGCGATCGTGATCGGCGTGGCGTTGCTGGTCGGCTTCCGGCCCACCGCCGGCGTGGGCGCGTGGCTGGCCACTGCCGGGTTCCTGGTGGTGGTGACGTTCGCGCTCGTGTGGCTCTCCGTCGCGCTCGGCCAGGTGAGCAAGACCGTCGAGGCCGCGAGCAATGTGGGTATGCCGCTGGTCCTGCTGCCCTTCCTCGGCAGCGGATTCGTCCCCACCGACTCCATGCCTGCCGGGCTGCGCTGGTTCGCCGAGTACCAGCCGTTCACCCCGATCATCGAAACCCTGCGCGGCCTGCTCATGGGTACCCCGATCGGGAACAACGCATGGATCGCGCTCGGCTGGTGCGCCCTCATCACCCTCGGCGGATACCTCTGGTCGAAAAAGCTCTTCAACCGCGAGTACTCGCGTTAGCCGCACGGCCCCGGGCCAACCGGTCAGCAGCACCCACCGTCGACACGACCAACCGTCACGAAAGGAAATCCGATGAGCAAAACGGTCGCCATCCCGTACGGCCTCCCGATGGAGCGCGATGCGGGCCCCTTCGACCCGCCCCAGCAGATCACCCGGCTGCGCGAGTCTCGCCCGGTCAGTCCCATGATCTTCCCCGACGGTCACGAGGGCTGGCTCGTCACCGGCTACGACGCGGTCCGCCGGCTCATGGCCGACACCCGGTTCAGCTCCCGCCAGGACATCGGCATTCTCCACGTGCCGTACGAGACTCCCGGCATGCCCGTCGCCATCGAGCCGTCGCCGCAGGTGCCGGGCCTGTTCATCGCCATGGACCCGCCGGACCACACCCGGTTGCGGCGCACACTCACCGGCGCCTTCACCGTCAAACGCATGAAGCAGCTCGAAGACCACATCATCGACGTCGCCGAGCGGCAACTGGACGAGATGGCGCGCCTGACCCCGCCGGTCGACCTGGTCGAGGAGTTCGCGCTGCCGGTGCCCTCGCTGGTGATCTGCGAACTGCTCGGTGTCCCCTACGCGGACCGGGAGACGTTCCAGGTCAACTCCGCCAAGTTCCTGGTCAAGGAGCAGCCGCTCGACGAGAAGATGGCCGCGTACATCGCACTGACCACGTATCTTTCCGAACTGGTCACGCGCAAGCGCGCCGCCCCCGGCGACGACATCCTGTCCGATCTGGCCCGCGACGACGACCTCACCATCGAGGAGCTGACCGGTGCCGCCTTCCTGTTGCTGCTCGCCGGCCACGAGACCACCGCCAACATGCTGGCGCTGGGCGCCTTCGCGCTCCTGGAGAACCCCGAGCAGCTGGCGGAACTGCGCGCCGACCCGGACCTGCTCCCCGATGCCGTGGAGGAACTCCTGCGCTACCTGTCCGTTGCCGACATCTTCTATCGCTACGCCACCGAGGACATCGAACTCGGCGGTGAAACGATCCGCGAGGGATCGACGGTCGTCGTCTCGTTGCTGGCCGCCAACCGCGACCCGCAGCGCTTCGACAACCCCGACACCCTCGACATCCGCCGCAAGGCCCGCGGTCACCTGTCCCTCGGCCACGGCGTCCATCTGTGCCTGGGTCAGCAGCTGGCCCGCGTCGAGATGCGCGCCGGTTTCGAGGGATTGCTGCGCCGCTTCCCGACCCTGGAGCTCGCCATCCCCGCCGGCGACGTGAAACTCCGGACCGACATGAACATCTACGGCGTCCACGAACTGCCGGTCACCTGGACGGAAACGTCCCGGTAGAACCGTCGGCCGAGCGCGTCAGCCGATCCAACCAGTCGCCGAACAGGGCGGCGAGCAGTTCGGGCCGCTCGTGCATGAGCGCATGACCGACGTCGTCGACGACGGCCAGGGTGGCGTGCGGGTAGCGCTCGAGCAATTCGGCCGCGTCGGCGTACCCGACGACCGAATCGCGACGGCCGGCCACGATCAACGTCGGCCCCGAGAACGCGCTCGGCCCGACGTCGATCGTCCACCCGGCGAAGATACGTCCGAGCGCCTCCTCGTCGACGAGCGTCGTACCCGGCACCACCTGGTCGCGGTAGCGGCGAGCAGTGGCCGCCGTGCGCACGACGAAGTACTCGTCGAAACCCGCCCACTGCGCACGCTCGAGTTCGTCGTAGGCATCGGCGTCCTGGCGAACCACGGCGTGGTCGGGCACGTGTCGTGACCGCTCGGTGACCGGGCACAACAACGTCAGGCCGAGCACCGTGTCCGGTCGCTGTGCGGCCACCCCGCGTGCCAGGTAGGCGCCGTAGGAATGTCCGACCAGCATCACCGGGCCCGCGCCCAGGCTGTGGATGAAGTCACCGATCAGCCTCACCACATCGTCGTTGCTGGTCAGGCCGTCGGTTGTCGACAGGCCCATCCCCGGCAGGTCCGGATAGATCCGCCGGTATCCCGTGCCGGGAACGATGGCCTCGATCGCCGCCTCGATCTCACGATGATCCACACCGACGCCGTGCAGAGCCACGAGCGGCACGCCGCCGCCGTGCTCGACGTAATGGACCAGGGCTTCGTCGATCCGGCGCTTCATGTCGACACCTTAACGATCCACGCCGACCACACGAGCCGCGCTCGACCAATTGCCCGGTCCCCCGTCGACAACTGAAATATGCTGTGTGAGGTGGACATCGTCGATGCTCATCATCATTTCATCAACCTGCCCGACCTCGTGTACCCGTGGATCGACAGTCGCCAACCCGCGCTCACCGCCTTGCTCCCGAACTACTACGACGCCGCGCACCGGTACCTGCCGCACGACTATCGGGCACAGGTCGAGGGGATGCCCGTCACGGCCTCGGTCGCGTGCGAGTTCGGTGCAGCAGACGGTGTCGCGGAGGCCGTCTGGATTCAGCACTGCGCCGACCGCGTCGGTGTTCCGAACGCCTTCATCGCGGCCGTGCAACTCGATTCAGACGATCTCGCAAGCGTTCTCGCGCGATATCGGGATCTCCCGGTGGTCCGGGCGGTTCGCCAGCCGCTGTACTGGGCGGCCGATCCGATCAGGCGCCTGGGTGCGCGCGGCGACTACCTGTCGGACCCGGCCTGGTTGCGTGGATTCGAGCAGGTCGCCGATGCGGGGCTGGTGTGGGATCTGCTCGTATACGACGAGCAGCTACCCGCCACTCACGAGCTCATCGCTGCGTTTCCCGAGACCACCTTCGTGCTGGAGGCGGTCGGTTGGCCAGTCGATCTCACTGCCGAGGGCTTCTCCCGTTGGGAAGAACGCCTCACGGCGGTGAGTCGGTTTCCGAACGTCGTCCTCAAGTTGCAGGGAATCGCCCTCATTTTCGGAACATCCCGGGAAGCGATCGGTAAGTGGATCCGGACGGCGCTCAGCATCTTCGGCGCCGGGCGATGCATGTTCGCCTCTCATTACCCGATCGACCATCTGCTGTGGGATACCGAAACCATGGTGTCCACCGTCCAGGCAGCCCTCGGCGACTTGTCGTCGACAGAACGAGCGCTCTTCTTCGGCGAAACCGCACGGCGGGTGTACCGCCTGCCCGCCGGTGACGCCTAATATGAGGGAGATCGGAGTACCTGCAGTTTCGACGCCGCCAATCCAGTTTCGGGTTCCGGCCAACACTGTGAGGAGTCCACGTGACGCGAGAGGGAAGTATCCGGGTCGGCGACCGGACCATCACGTATCTCGAAGCCGGTGACCCGGGCGGGCCACTCGTGCTGCACAACCACGGGGGACCCTCGAGCCGGCTGGAGGCCGAACTGTTCGATTCGTATGCGGAGGCCAATGGACTGAGATTCGTGTGCGCGGACCGGCCGGGCATGGGCGGGTCCGATCTTCAGCCGGGTCGCACCTTCGAAGGCTGGACCGATGACCTCCTGCTGCTGGCCGACTCCTTCGGCGCACAGCGATTCGCGGTGACCGGCTGGTCCGAGGGTGGACCGTGGGCCCTCGCGGCCGCCGCGTATCTGGACCCCGCACGCCTGGTCGATGTCGTGTGCATCGCCGGTGGCAATTACGGAACGTTCGGATCGAACTGGGCCGCGAAGTATCTCAGTAGCGTCGACGCGCTGGGCGGCCGCCTGGCACTTCACTTCCACCCTGGTTTCACACTCATGTACGACGTGCTCGGTATCAGTGCCACACACTTCGCGGATCGCTACGCGAAGGCGATCACACAGTCGGCGTGCACCGCGGATCGGGAGGTGCTGGCTGACGAGAAGGTCCTCGACGCGTTTCTGAGGGCAGGGCGCGAATGCTTTCGACATGGCGCGGACGGACTCGTCGCCGACGCCACGATGCTGTACAGGGCCTGGCCGTTCGACATGACGAAAGTAACGCGCCCCGTGCACTTCTGGCAGGGAAGCGCCGACACCCTGGTGCCTGAGATCATCAACAAGACGGTAGCGGACAAGACCCCGGGCGCCGTCTGGCACCCGATCAGCGGTGGTGGTCATTTCATTGCGGTCAGTCACGCGAATGACATTCTCGCACTGGTAGCGAACGATCTTGCGCCAGCGGAACACTGACGCTCCTCGTCAGGCCAGGACTTCTCGGGCGTCGAGCCGAGTCCGGTAGAACAGCACCGTCACGGCGACGACCGCTTCGAGTGCGGCCGTCGCGAGCGCCGCCACCATCGGAGTCGACATCGAATGACCCATCGGAGCCGACGCCGCCGCATGCATCGCGTGCCCGTGGTGGCCGCCGCCACCGGAACCGGGACTCATCACGGTGACGTGCAACGCGATCATGCCGACGTTCATCAGCGCGACGAGACCCCAATCCCGGTGCGAACCACGCATCCACAGGTGCCGTGCGCAGTACAGGCATCCGAAGATCATCGCAACGGTCACCAGTGCGACCATCGGCGACGACGTCGCATGCTCATCGAGCGACGCGGCGTGGAGCCCGGCCGCGGCGACCGCGAGGGCCGCGGCCGCCCGCCGCAACCAGTGGCTGGTGCGGCGGGCGATCGGAGAAAAGACGGCGGCCACGACTTCTAGCCTTCGCAGCAGTGCTTCGCGGTGCTCGCCGGCACGTCGAGCGCGGGGTTGCGGTCGAAGAATCCGACCGGCTTGAGCGTGAACCCGGCATAGTCGACCGGCATGACCGGCCAGTCCTCGGGCCGGGGGAAGTGCGTCAGCCCGAACGTGTGCCACAGCACCAGGTCTTCGCCCTCGATGTCCCGGTTGCCCGCCACGAACGTCGGCAGACCGGCCTGGCCCGGGTGCTGGTTGACGAAGTCGCCTGCGGGATAACGCTCGGACTCGTCGTATTGCGTGACCCACAGGTGTTTGGTCGCGAACGCGGCACGGGAGGCGATCGAACTGGACGGATCCGCCAGGAGCACCGGCTGACCTTCGGGGTGCAGCGCGTACCCGACGTCCTGACCGAGCCGGTTCTGCTTGGTGGGATTGGTGATGTGCCAGACCCGGGCCTTGAGGTTGTCGGCGGTGCGTTGCCCCTCGGATTCGGTGGTCAGCTTTGTCTTCTGGCAGCGGAAGGCGTTACCCCACGGGTTCTCCGGGCCCATCGGGACGGGCACGGCATCCACTTCCTCGACGGTGTTCACATTGCCGTCGACGGCCATGTCGAGCCGGGCGGAGAAGAGGTGCTGGTGGAACGGGGCGCCGAGCCCGGGCGCCATCTGGGTGGAGAATCCGTCGGCACCGCGGTAGGCGGAGGTGAAGACGATTCCGGTTGCCTTCGCCTCGAGTTCGATGGTGCCGTCGAGGTAGAGGTACCAGTAGAACCCGTAGTCGTAGTTACCGATGGTGAGGAAGAACGAGATGACGAGGCGGCGCGAGCGGCGGGTCTCGGTCATGCCGTTGAACATGTCCGTGTGCTTCCACAGGACGCCGTAATCCTCCTCGTGGAGGCAGATCGCGTTCTTCATGACGCGCGGGTCACCGGACTCGTCGGCGATCGTGACGTCGAAGTACTGGATCTCACCGAGGCAGTCGCAGCCGAGTTCGAGCGAGTTGGTGTACCGGCCGAACAGGTACTCACCCTGGTCGAAGTAGTTCTGCCAGTATCGAACCGGGGACGGATCGGCGTAGGGAACCACCATCTCGGCGATCGAGGCACGATAGATCACGGGACGTTCCACTCCCCCGTCGTCGAACGAGAGCTGGTGCAGCGTCAAGCCCTCGCGCACATCGAAACCGAAGCGGAACTTCCAGTCGGCCCAGGTGATCTCGTTGCCGTCGACGGAGAAGCTGGCACCTTCGGGTTGAGTGATCTCGATGGGTTTGAGGTCGGTGCGGGTGGGTGTGGCGTGCGGTTCGGCGTTCCATTCGCCGCGCTCGGCTGGGACGGGAAGCTCGATCTCGTCGACAACCTTCACGACGCGACGCTCGGTGAGGTCGACGTACGCCACGACCCCGTCGATGGGGTGCGCCCACGGCAGGTCCGCCTTGTCCTCCTGGTGGAAGGCGAGGACGCGGACGATGCGGTGCCCGACCTCGTCCTCGTGACCGAACACGCCGGCCGACAGGGGAACCGCCCGGACCTTCGACGGTTCGATGCCGCGCTTGGCCATCGCCGCGAGCCAGTCGGAGCTGCCGAGCAGGAACGCCTCGATGTCCTCGAACTCCTCGTCGAGGATCGGCACGTGGCCGTCGGTGGCGGAATCGACGGTGGCCCTGCTGATCACGCGGTTCTCCGTCACCGACACGACGAGGTCGGTGCCGATGCCGGTGGATCGATCGAGCAGCAGGATCCGGGCGCGTCGCTCGATCGGGTCGCCCGGTGTGAACGCGAGGACCGTGGACTTGTGCGGCTCGGCGAGTGCGACGAAGACGAAGCGCACGTTCTCGCCGATCAGCCCCTCGTCGGTGAGGAGTGCTTTCGCCGACCGGATCTCGTCCGCAGACAACGGAGTGAGCGGATGGTCCGGGGCGGCGGAACCGACGGTGGCCGGGGTCTCGGTGGTGGCGGTACTCATCGTGCGATCTCCTTGTCGATGATGGTGTCGTTCGTGTCGTGCTGCGGTAGAGCGGTGTCGTGGCGTGCGGCGTGGGGTCGGAGTACTGCGACGGCCGCTCCGCCGGCGAAGGTTCCTGTGAGCAGGACCCCGATCACGGCGGCGAGAGTGCTGGACCCGCCGACGAGAAGGGGAAGGTTCGCGACGGTCATGATCAGAAGTCCGGCCAGGCCGACGAGGCCGAGCAGTGGTGCGATCACGGTGTTCCACACCCGCCGGTCCACCCGGGTCCGGCCGAAGTAGACGAGGACGGCCACGGAGGTCAGGGTCATCAGTGCGACGATGCCGACGGAGGACACACCGGCGAACCAGGCGAACACCTCGGTCACCGGATCGAGTCCGGCAACGGCGGACGCGATGATCAGGACGAGAGCGGACGCCGTCTGCACGACCGACGCGACGTACGGCGACGCGTGCTTGACGTGCGAGCGGCCGCATCCCGCCGGTAGGGCCGCACTGTTCCCGAGGGAGAAGATGTACCGGGAGAGCACGTTGTGGAAGGACAGAAGGGCGGCGAACAGGCTCGTGATCAGGAAGATCTGGACCAGGTCGCCGGCGATCGCGCCCACATAGCGGGTGGCGGTCTCGGTGATCATCCCTTCTGGATTCTCGGTCGCGATGGCCACGGCACCCTCGTCGCCCCACGCGCTGACCATCGCCCAGCTCGACAGTGCGTAGAAACCGCCGATCACCAGCAACGCCAGGTAGGTGGCCCGGGGAATGGTGCGGCCCGGGTCGCGGGCCTCGTCCCGGAAGACGGCGGTGGCCTCGAATCCGATGTATCCGGCGATGGCGAAGATCAGGGCGATGCCGGGTGCTCCGGAGAAGAACTCGGCGGGGTGGAACGCCGCCGTCGAGAATCCCTCGTCGCCGCCGCCCCGGGCGATGACGGCGGCGTCGATGACGAGGACGATCCCGACCTCGCAGACGAGCAGTACGCCGAGCACCTTGCCGGAAAGGTCGATGTGCCGGTATCCGAGGATCGCGACCACGGCCGTCACGGCCAGGGCCCACACGTACCAGGGAAGTTCGGGGCCGCCGTGAGCGGTGACGAAATCGTTGACGGCGGCTCCGATGTATCCGTACACCGCGCCCTGGACGGCGGTGTAGGACAGCAGCGCGAGGAATGCGGAGCCGAGACCGGCATGCCGGCCCAGCCCCTGCGTGATGTAGGTGTAGAACGCGCCGGCGCCGGGGAGGTGCTTGGCCATCGCCGTGAATCCGACGGCGAAGAACAGCAGTACCACCGTGCAGACGATGTAGGACGCGGGATAGGCGGCGCCGTTGCCCGCTGCGATGCCCAGAGGGACGGTTCCGGCGATCACGGTCAACGGGGCCGCCGCTGCGACGACCATGAACACGATGGCACCCGGACCGAGGGTGCCTGCCAGTCTGCGAGGGGTGCCGTCGCTGACCGCACTCGAGTGCGTGGGGGCGTTGGTTGTCATGGTTTCCTTCGACTTTCACGAGGAGAGGGTCTGCGTGGATGCTCCGCGGTGAGCTCTGGGACGAGCATGCGACTGCGGGTTGTCGGCGCAGTTGCCGAAGCGTCACAGTCCGTCGACAGCAAATGAGAACGCACGCAGGACGATTCTCATTCGGGTCCGGTCGAGAATCTAGAGGGCGATGTTGACGGACTTGCTCTGGGTGTATTCGGCGATGGCACCTTCACCGAGTTCGCGTCCCCACCCGGACTGCTTGTAGCCGCCGAACGGAAGCGCCGTGTCGAAGGCATTGTGGCAGTTCACCCACACCGTGCCCGCCTTGATCTCGGCGGCCACCTCGTGGGCGCGGGACACGTCCCGGGTCCACACGCTGGCGGCGAGGCCGTAGGGGGTGTCGTTGGCGGCCGCGCGGACGCCGTCTTCCCGGTTGAACGGCACCGCCACCGCGACCGGGCCGAAGATCTCCTCCTGGTACACGCTGAAGTCACGGTTCACATCGACCAGCAGGGTGGGCTCCACGTAGAAGCCGGTGTCGCCGTGCCGCTGCCCGCCGGAGAGCGCGCGGGCACCGTCGGCGAGTCCGGCGTCGATGTATCCGGTGACCTTGCCCAACTGCTCCTCGGAGATGAGCGGGCCGATGTCGTTGGTGGGGTCGAGTCCGGGTCCGATCTTCTGGGACTTCGCGAAATCGGCTACACCGGAAGTGAATTCGTCGAAGATCCGGTCCTCGACGAGAAGACGTGTTCCGGCCGTGCAGGCCTGGCCGTGGTTGAACAGGAACCCGCTGGCCACGCCCGGGATCGCAGCCTCGAGGTCGGCGTCGGAGAAGATCACCTGCGGGCTCTTGCCACCGAGTTCGAGGGACACCTTCTTCAGGTTCCCCGACGCGGCATTGACGATCTTCTTTCCGACCTCGGTCGAACCGGTGAACGCGACCTTGTCGACGTCGTCGTGACTCGACAGCGCCGCGCCGATGTCGCCGAAACCGGTGAGCACGTTGAACACGCCGTCGGGGACGCCGGCCTCGGCGATCACCTCGGCGAGGAGCAGCGCGGTGAGCGGTGTCTGCTCGGCAGGCTTGAGGATCATGGTGTTCGAGCAGGTCAGCGCGGGTGCCACCTTGAACGCGGCCATCACCAGCGGGAAGTTCCACGGGATGATCTGTGCGCACACACCGACCGGCTCACGGGTGGTGAAGGCGTGGAATCGGGCTCCGGGCGCCCACGGCACCGACACGGGGATGGTGCGGCCTTCGATCTTGGTGGCCCAGCCGGCGTAGTAGAAGAAGATCTCCGCCGCCCACGTCACGTCGACGGCCTTCGCCACCGCCACGGACTTGCCGTTGTCGATCGACTCGAGCTGCGCGAACTGATCGGCCCGGGCCAGAATCCCCTCGCCGATCTTCCAGAGGATCCGCTGGCGTGCCGCGGGGGTGAGCGAGCGCCACGGCCCGGACTCGAAAGCCCGCCGGGCCGCCGCTACCGCCCGGTCCACGTCTTCGATTCCGGCGTGCGGCACTGTCGTGATCACCTGTCCGGTGGCGGGATCGACCGTCTCGAACGTCCTGCCCGACGCGGAGTCCACCCATCGGCCGTCGACGAACATGCGCTTCGGCGACGAAACGAAGTCGACGACCCGGGGGTCGAGTCCGGCGGGGGTGTGAACGACTGCAGTCATCATGTCCTCTTCGATGGAGTGAATGAATCTGTGAATGAATCCGGCTTCTGCAGAACACTTTTGGCGGTGGGTTTCGCCTCGTCGTGCTGCGGCCTGAACCCACGATAAACCCCGAATGTGTCGCCGGTCACTACTAAATCCGGATGGGAATCAGCGACTGCGGCATTCTCATTCGACTTTTCCGGCCACGACGGCGCCGATTCTCATTCCGGCTTTTCGGGTCGGTGCAGCTGATCCGCCGTGTGCGCCGGCGCCGGCTCCGGAATCGGGAACGAATTCTCCGGCCATTCTCATTCGAGGTGATCGAAAATTAATTCCGATCGGCGCATCGCGCTCGTCTCCTGCGCTAGCGTGCAACTCATGCAGCCCCGGGTTGATCACTCGCGCGGGGCCGGCCGGAAAGTGTGGAGAGCAGGTGCGTGGTGTCCGGTACACCGAGAATCAGAAGTAGATCACCGGTCGCCGGTCTCGAGCGGGCGCGTCTGAGTTTCGTCCAGGTGCTCGGGCAGTCCGTTTCCGCGGTCGCACCGTCGGCCGTGATGGTCACGCTGCCTGCTCTCGTCATACCCGACGCGGGCCGGGCGACCATCGCGGTGTTCGTCGCGGCGGCGATTCTGATGACGGCGGTCGGCTACTGCATCGGACAGTTCGCCACCCGGATGGTGGCCGTCAGCGGTCTCTACAGCTATATCGTGAAGGGACTCGGGGCGGTGCCCGGCTTCGGCGGGGGCTGGTCGCTGCTCGTCGGCTACGCGGCCGCCGCCATGGCGAGCACACTCGGTGCCGCGAGTTACCTCGCCGCGCTGCTCGGCCGAGTCGGACTTCCGGCGGGGTCGCCCCTCATCGCGGTCCTCGCGGCGATCGTCGGACTGCTCGCCCTTCTCCTCATGGTCCGGGGCGTGCAATTGTCGGCGCGGATCATGCTCGCCATCGAGGTCTTCGCGATCGTGGCCGCCTCCGCTGCGCTGGTGGTCGCGTTCGTGCAATCGATCCGCGAGGGCGCGACCCCGTCCGCGGGCGGCGCGAAGTCAGGGTCCGCGGTCGGGTTCGCCGTACTGCTCGCGATCACGTCGTTCGTCGGATTCGAGAGCGCGGGCACGGTGGCGCGGGAGGCCCGCAACCCGTTCGTCGCCGTCCCGCGCGCCATCCGGTGGACCCCCATTGCGCTGGGCGTTCTGTACGTGTTCGCCGCCGCCCTGCAGTTGCCGGAGCCGGTGCGGCAGGGAGTCGACTCGCTGCCGATCGTCCTCACGTTGCCCGACACGTCCGGCGCAGGTTCGTCGGCGCTGTCGATCGTCATGGAACTCGGCATCACCGCCTCCTGGTTCGCGTGCGTCCTCGGTTCGACGACGGCGCTGTCGCGCACCCTGTTCGCGATGGGCCGCGAAGGGGTGGTTCCGAGCGTGTTCGGCCGGACGCACCACCGGTTCCACACTCCGCACGTGGCGTTGACGGCCGCGATGCCGGTTGTCGTCGCGGTGCCCGTCCTCTATCTGTTCGTCAGCGGTTCGAGCCGCGACGTCCTGATCGGACTCCTCGCCGTGTCCGCCCACGGCTACGTCCTGGCGTATGTCCTGCTGTGCGTCGCGACGCCGGCGTTCCTCCGGCGGATCGGCGAACTGACTCGACTTCCCGTGATCGTCGGCGTGCTGACGGCGACCGCGATGGTCGCACTGGTGGGGTGGGCGGCGTTCTCGCGGGCATATGTCGCGGGCGCGGCGACCGCCGTCTACGTGCTTCTGATGCTTGTCGGCGCCGCGGTCTTCGCGATCCGCGCGAGGCGATCCCCCGGAATCGGAGAACGGATGGGTGTGTACGACGAGGCCGTGGCCGAAGACCTGCTCGGCCGGTACCGACCGTGGGAGGTCCGCCGGTGAGCGCCGACGACAGAGCCCTGTCGGGGCGTCAGCCGAAGGCCGTCACCAGCGCCCTGCGGGTGCTCGAGGAGGTGGCCCGGGCCGGCTCGGGTGTCACAGCGAAAGACATCGCGGCCCGCCTGTCGATGCCGTCGGCGACGACGTACCGCCTGCTCAACATCCTCGTCGGCGAAGGCTATGTGGTGCGGCTCCCCGACTTGTGCGGGTTCGCGCTGGGCCAGAAGATCGGGATCCTCGTCGACGCGGCCGTCGTGCCCACCGTGTGTGCGGCGGCGCGTGAGGTTCTCGGCGAACTGCGACTGTCGGTGCGCTTCGGGGTCCACCTGTTCTTCTACACCAACGTCGCCGTCCGCACGGCCGACGCGGACCCCGAATACCCGCCGCCGGAGGACGAGTCGTTTCTCAACCAGCACCTCTACGCGTGTGCGGTCGGCAAGCTCCTTCTCGCGGAGAAGTCGGAACTCGAATCCGTGATTCCCCGCTGGGAGCCGCGGGCGCTGACGGCCCGCACGATCGTCGTAAGGAGCGAGTTGCTCGCGAATCTGGACCTGATCCGGAGCCAGGGCTTCGCCACCCAACTCGCTGAGCTCCGGGACGCGTCGGCCTGCGTGGCCGTCCCCGTCCGGTCCGGAACGGGGGCCCTCGTCGGCAGTCTGGCACTGTCGGGACACGTCGATCACGAACACCTCATGCTGCGCCACGTCCCGTCGCTGCGGGAACATGCGGAGCGGCTGGCACCGCTGATGGCCTAGCGCTCAGATCCCACCCGGCGAGGTAGCTGCCGACGTCAGGCGCCGACGGTCACTCCGCGCGGTGCGGGAGTGAGACTGGCGCCGCCCAGACCGAGGTGGTCGCGCAGGGTGCTACCGGTGTAGTCGGTGCGGAAGAGTCCACGCCGCTGCAACTCGGGGACGACGAGGTCGACGAAGTCGTCGAACGTTCCCGGCGCCTGGGCTGCGGACAGGATGTACCCGTCCGCCTCCCCGCCGAGGAATCCTTCCTCGATCTGATCGGCGATCTGCGACGCCGTCCCCACGAACTGCGGCAGCAGCACACCCTGGGCGTAGAGCTTGCCGATGTCGCGCAACGTGAGGTTGTCCTTGACGCTGAGCCGGCGCGCGACGTCGAACAGCCCCTGCGTACCCGGCACGACGACATCCTCGATCGGGGCGTCGAGGTCGTACTGCGAGAAGTCGTGATCGGTGTGCACCGACAGCGTGATCAGGCCGGAGATGGGGTCGGCGAGTTCGTTGTGGAACGCCTGCTTCTCCCGCGCGATCGACTCGGTCTCCCCGACGAACGGCACGAAGGACGGGAAGATCTTGATGTCGTCCGGGTTGCGCCCGAAGTTCGATGCACGCGACTTCACGTCGTCGTAGTAGGCCTTACGGCCCTCACTGGTCGGGTCGATCTCGAAGATCGCCTCGGCCCAGCGGGCAGCGAAGTCCTTACCGACCGAGGAGGACCCGGCCTGGATGATCACGGGACGGCTCTGCGGTGAGTGCGGCACCGTCAACGGTCCGCGCGTCTTGAACCACTCGCCCTCGTGGTCGACGGTGCGCACCTTGTCGGGATCAGCGAACACGCCCGACGCCTTGTCCTGCACCAGAGCATCACGGTCCCAGCTCCCCCAGAGCTTGAACGCGACCTCGAGGAATTCCTGGGCGCGGTCGTACCGCTCGTCGTGGCCGAGGTGATTCTCGATGCCGAAATTCTGGGCCTCGGCCTGATTGAGCGAGGTGACGACGTTCCAGCCCGCCCGGCCCCGCGACAAGTGGTCGAGCGTGGCGAAGATCCGCGCCACCTCGTACGGGTGGAAGTAGGTGGTGGACTTGGTGATCGCCAGACCGATCTTCTCGGTCACGTTGGCCAGGCCCGCCGCTACCAGCGAGGGGTCGATGGTCGCCGACGCCTGCGTCCCACTGCTCAGCGGGACACGGATGTCATTGCCGTACCGAACTGGTGTGGCGAGGAGATCGGCGAAGAACAGGAAGTCGAACTTGCCGCGTTCGAGGGTCTGCGCCACGCGCCGGTAGTAATCGGGTCCGAGGTAGTCGGTCTCCGACGCCGGGTGCCGCCACGCGGCGTGGGAGTGCGTGACGTGCGAGGCGATGAGGAAGCCGGCGAGGTGTAGTTCACGAGACATGGTGTGAGTCCTTGATCGGTCAGAAGTCTTAGTTCAGCCTTCAACAACGCGGCAGTGGATGTCACCGATTGGACTCAGCGTGACGCGAAGTCCGCGACTGTCGCAGACTCGAATGGAGCCGAGTCCGTCGAAGCCAGGCGATATCCGGTGCGCGGAAATAAGATGAGTGATGACGAAAAACGCGCCGGCCCCACACCATCCGGTCGTCCTCGAAGCCCTCCCGTGAAGTCGACTCTGTCGTCGATCCTCGCCGGGTGCGTGGTGGCGCTCGCGCTCCCGTGGGCGCATCTCGCCGTGGCCGACGCCGCGCCGGACTCCGCCATCCGCTACGTCGCGTTGGGTGATTCGCGAGCCACCGGGTCTCTGCACGATCCGTTGTCGATCCGAGACGGGTGCTTCCGCACCGCCGACGCGTACCCGCAGATCGTCGCCGACACCCTGCGCGCGGAATCGTACGTCAGCAGGGCGTGTGCGGGAGCGAAGACCGAAAACGTCACGGAAAAACCACAATTCACCATCACCGGACCGCAACCACCGCAGATCGGGGCACTCCAGCCGGACACGACGTTCGTCACCGTCAGCATCGGGGGAAACGACATCGCGTGGTCGTCGTTGGTGGAGCCCTGCTACACGCTCGCCCCGGGGCTCGACGCGAACTGTCGCTCCGACGCCACCACGGCCCGGCGCATGAACGACGCTCTCACCGTGCTCGGCCCGAAGGTGTCCGCCACCATGGCTGCGATCACCGAGAAGGCCCCCGCTGCAACCGTGCTCCTGGTGGGGCACGGCGGCATCTTCGGCGACCGCGGTTGCTGGCCCTACATCCCCACGAGCGATGCCGACGCCGCCTTCGTCGTGCGGTTCTTCGTGAGAATGAACAACGTTCTCGCCGACGCGGCACGGCGCAACGGCGCGTACTTCGTCGACGTGGCCGCCGCCGCGGTAGGGCACGACGCGTGCGCCGGATCCGATCTACGGTGGTTCGAAGGCCTCGTCCCCCAATCGTTCACGATGCCCCTGCACCCCACGCACGAAGGGCTGAGGGCGATGGCGTCGCTCGTCGTCGCGACCCGTCCATGACCGGCTTCGTCGGTGCCGAGTTGTGCCATTCCCACCCCGGAGCGGTTAGCCTGCCCTTACAACGTCGTGTCGAGGTGAGGAGTCATGGATGCGGGTCGCAGGGATCATGGCCGCGGTTCTCTTGGTCGGCACGGTGGTCGCTGGGTGCGCGTCACCGGAGACGGACTCACCGTCTGCGTCCGCGAACAGTGATGCCCACCCCGTGACCACGACGGGAGCGCTGGGGTCGGCGACGATCGACGAGCGCCCGGAACGCGTCGTTGCCTTGAGCTGGACCGACGCCGACATTCTGCTGTCGCTCGGCGTGACTCCGGTCGCAATCGGGAAAGCGCCGAACGAGTCGGGCGTGCAGCCGTGGACGGCGGAAAGTCTCGGGGACTCCCATCCCGCCATCCTCCAGGGCGTCAATACCAATGTCTCGGTAGAGGAAGTCGCCGCGCAGGCTCCGGATCTGATCGTCGCCACCAAGTCTTTCGGGCTCGACAATCAGTACAGCCAACTCTCGGAACTGGCACCCGTCGTGCACTATGCCGACACCCCGTCGGCCGAGACCTGGCAGGACGCGACGCAGACGATCGCCGCGGCGCTCGGTATCTCCTCGCAGGGAGACGACGTGGTGGCGCAGACCGAATCGGCGATCGATGATGCCGCCGCTGCCCATCCCGCCCTCGACGGCAAGACCTACGCCTTCTTCGTCGGACCGCAGCCCGACTCGACCTACGTCGTCAATTCGACCGACGACGCCGGAGCGAAGTTCCTCGACCAACTGGGGTTGACGCTGACCCCGTTCGCCACGGCACAACCTGTCAGCAATATCCCCGGGCGTGCCCAGATCAGCAATGAACTACTCGCCGACACCGATGCCGATCTCATCCTGGCAACGAGTTCCAACGGCGCGTTGGAGAGTTTGGAACAGCAGCCGGCATTCCAGTCGCTCGGCGCTGTCGAGCGCGGCGCATACGTGCCGCTGGCACCGACGCAGGCACAGTCCATCGCCTTCCCCTCACCGCCCAGCCTCGATTGGGCCCTGGACCAGGTGGTTCCGCTCCTCGACTCCGCCGTGCAACGTTAAGGACCTCGGAAGTTTCTCCCGACACACTCGTCAATCCGTCCGCAAGCACGTCGATGCACCGCCGCACTACTGGACATCCGACCCAGTGGCGCAGTCGTGTGGTCGTCCGGTATACCCTTAAACAGGCCGTCCGGTTTGTTAACGGGATAGCTCGTAACCGATACCGACGCTCACACGAAGAACATCGATATCTGTTTCCCGACACGTGGTTCTGTTCCACGTTCCGGGAACGGAAGGACCGCAGTGCTGTTGGCAGAAACGTCACGAACACCGGCCCCCGCGGCCGCGCCCCACCCCGAGGACTGGCGCGAGCTGGCCTCATGCCGCGGAGTCGCATCGTCGGTGTTCTTCTCCCCCGACGGCGAACGCGGTCATGCGCGAGCCCGTCGCGAAGCGAACGCCCAGCAGATCTGCCAGGACTGTCCCGTGCTCGCCCACTGCCGCGACCACGCCCTGGCCGAGGACGAACCGTACGGGATCTGGGGCGGGATGACCGAAGCCGACCGCCGACGGCACGCCCGCCGACTCCGTTCCGGCAGCCGCCGTTGACAGGTTCCTCCTACCCGCGGATCACCGTGCCTCCAGCTTGTCGATGTCGGCGAGGACTTTCTTGTGCCAGGCGATCTCCGTCTGGATGCGCATCTTGGCGTGGGCGACGATGAGATCGTCGGCCGTACTCTGGTCGGGCCATCGGCGATCGAGCTGGTGATCGAACTGCAGCTCGCGTGCCGCGAGGACCGCGATGCGGTCCTCGACGTAGCCGCGGAGCACCTCCCGGTCGAGATCTGCGCTCACAGCCAGGGCGAGGTCGACGGGGTCCGGTTTGAGTTCGAACTCGGTGAACGCCTCGTCGCGGAGCGCTCGGAGTTCCCTGGTTCCTTCGGCCGTGATCTCGTACACGGTTCTGGCGGGCAATGCTCCGTCCCGCTCTGTCCGCAACGGGCGGATCAGACCCTCGTCTTCGAGCCGATGCAACGCACCGTAGAGCGACCCGGGTTTCACCTGTGACCACAATTCGGCTCGATCCAGACGCGCGTCGCGACGCAGTTGGTGACCGTGCATGGGTCCCCGCTTGGAGAGAGCGCCGAGGACGAACAGCCGCGTGGGATTCATGCCATCAGTTCTACCGGAGTACTCATATTTGAGTACTCTCCGTCGTATGGCTATTCGACCGATCCTCATTGCCGGAGACACCAGACTGACCACACCAGCGGTGACGGTCACCGCGTTCGACAGCGAACTCGCCGCCTTCGTCGATGACCTCTACGAGACCAACACCGCAGCTCACGGAGCCGGCCTGGCCGCCAACCAAGTCGGAGACCCGAGGGCGATCTTCGTGTACGACCTGATCGACGACACTCGGCGACATCGAGGGCACGTCATCAATCCGATGCTCGAGACTTCGCCGCTGCCCGAGACCATGCCCGACCCGGACGAACTCGAAGGATGCCTCTCCGTTCCGGGCGAGCGCTACCCTACGGGCCGAGCCGACTGGGCGAGAGTGGTCGGCGTGGACATCGACAACAACCCGATCTCCGTCGAGGGCACCGGCTATCTGGCCCGCTGCCTGCAGCACGAAACCGATCATCTCGCCGGGCATCTCTACCTCGACCGGCTCGTCGGACGCAATCACCGCGCCGCGCGCAAGATGATCAAACGGCGTCAGTGGACCGACCCCGGCAATACGTGGGTACCCGGGGCGGACCGTGGCCCCTTCGCTTGGTGAGTGGTATGACGTCGGTTCTCTGCTCCGTGTAATAGATCTCGGTGCCATCGGCGGTGGTGACGTACGGCATGACTGATGCACCTCGTGTGGGTGTGCGGTGATGGGTCGAAGCATTCGGGTCGGACGGCGGCGTCGACCGGACCGGTCCGCGCCACGGACGGGAGGTGCGCATCGATCGAACGACGATGCAGCCAAGTCGAATACATTGCCGAGCACCGCATCGCTCATCGCAGTGAAGCGTTTGCGGTCGACGTGATACATCTGGGTTCACGGATTACGCTCGGGGCAAGGGTGATTCGCTTGATCGCCGGGACGCTACGGCCCTTTCGGCTGTGCCCGCTCTCGGGCACAGCCGATCAGAGGTCGCGCACCCGAAACCGACGTCCGCGGCTAGAACCCACCGTGTCCACCGAAGCCACCGAAGTGGCCGAAGTGCCCGAAACCTCCGAAACCGCCGAACCCCCCGTGGAAGGGCCCGACATCCTGTCGTCCGGGTCCGAACGGCCCCGTCGCTCCCGGCCAGCCCCAGGGGAAACCGGAATCCGGGAGGTCCGTCACGGGACCCGCATCCGGCACGACACGAGCAGCGGGTGTAGCCACATCGGGTACTGTTGCGGCGGAAGCAGTTCCGGCACCGAGAGCGAGCAGGGGTGCGATTGCTGCCGCGGCGACCGCCGTGCGGATTGCGAACTTGTTCATTGTCCTCACCTTCATTTTCTTTCTGTGCTGCGCCGACTTGTGCGGTGCTTGCGATGGGTTGATGATCGAACGACCATTGATATAAATCGTCGCGGAAACGGAACCCCGCGTCGTCACTGCCAGCAGGAGCTTGCGGATGCAACCAGCCGCAATCTCGGTTTTCCAGGTAGCTGCAATGCCATGATTGTTCGTTGTGTGCGAGACGGCGTCATGGCGTGTCGGGCCGGGCGCCGATGAAGTATTCTCGAAGTCGGTCACTTTCACGGTGATCGGGCGCTTTTCTCATGGACGGGGAAACTCGGGGTCGACGATGGCCGAATTCCATCCTCCGGCGACGCGGTCCGATCCGCTCGGGGCGATTGCGGTAGAGCTGGCCGCGGCCGGCTTCGACGATGCCCACGAAGTCGGACGTGGCGGTTTCGGAGCGGTCTACTGCTGCTGGCAGCGCTCTCTCGAACGCACTGTTGCCATCAAGGTGCTGACTGCCGCTGCCGCGCTCGACTCGGACAATCTCGACCGGTTCCTCCGCGAGCAGCACGCCATGGGCAAACTGTCCGGGCATCCCAATATCGTCAGTATCTTCCAGAGCGGCACCACGGAATCGGGCATGCCCTACATCGTGATGCAGTACCACCCACGCAACTCCCTCGACGCACTGATCCGCGAGGCAGGCCCTCTGAGCTGGCAGGATTCACTGCATATCGGGGTCAAAATCGCCGGGGCGCTCGAGACGGCACACCGGCGAGGCACCCTCCACCGCGACATCAAGCCCGCGAACATCCTGCTCACCGAGTACGGGGAGCCTCAATTGACCGACTTCGGCATCGCACGAATCGCGGGTGGCTTCGAGACCGCCACCGGCCTCATCTCCGGTTCCCCCGCGTTCACCGCCCCCGAGGTACTCCAGGGACAGACCCCCACACCGGCGTCGGATCTCTACAGCCTCGGCGCCACGCTCCTGTGTGCGCTCAACGGTCACGCGGGCATCGAACGCCCCCGAACCGAGCAGACGGCCAACCAGGTGCCGCAGACCCCCGACGGAACGATGTCCGATGCGACGCAGACCGACATTCCCGCCGACGTGCGCTCCGCCATCAACCATGTGATGGCGGGCAACATCGAGGATCGTCCTGCGAGCGCCGCCGAGTTCGGGGAGGAATTGCGGCGGATTCAGCGCCGCCACGGCCTGACCGTCGACGACATGGCGGTGCCCACCGACCTCGGCGACCCCCACGACCGCGACCATCCGCAATCGGCTCGGGCACGGGCAAGTTCGGAGAGCAGGCCGGTGACGACACGTCTTCGGGTGATCCTGGCCGAAGACGACGTCCTGCTCCGCGAGGGGTTGGCGAGTCTGCTCACGCGCTCCGGCTTCGACGTGCTGGAACAGGCCGGCGACGCAACCACACTCCTCGAACTGGTCCGTGAGCGAGCCCCCGACCTGGTGATGGTCGATATCCGAATGCCCCCGACCCACACCACCGAAGGGCTCGACGCGGCCCGGGCGATCCGCGACGAATTCCCCGAAGTCGGCATCCTGGTCCTGTCCGCGCACGCCGACGTCGAACACGCGATGGAGCTACTCGCCAGCGGCCGCGGAATCGGCTACCTACTCAAGAGCCGCATCACCGACGTGGACGATTTCATCGACACCCTCCAGCGCATCGCCGCGGGGGCCTCCGTCGTCGATCCGGCGCTGGTTCAGGAGTTGGTCTCCGCCCGCAGGCGCAACGACCCGCTCGCCGCACTCAGCGCGCGGGAGCGGGAGGTACTGGCCCTCATGGCGGAGGGACGTTCCAACGCCGGCATCGCCCGCCGACTCTGGGTCACCGAGGGCACCGTCGAGAAACACGTGCGCAGCATCCTCACCAAACTGAACCTCCCCGAGACCGGCGACGATCACCGTCGAGTTCTCGCGGTCGTCACCTTCCTCGAGGCCCGCTGACCGGAGCCACCGGCTCCCCTTCGGTTCCGTCACCGGCGCCGAGCAGATCCCGGATCGCCTCGGACGACAGCTCGGACTTCGACACGAAACCCACCGCGGGGCTCCCGGCGATCAAGTCCGCCAGGTCCTGCTCGGCGTGGGTGGAAATCAAGATCACCGCGGCCGGGAACGCGTCCTCGTCGAGCCGCTCCGCGAGTTCGAATCCACTCTCCGCGCCGAGTTCGACGTCGACCAGGATGACATCGGGCTGCAACTCCGCGGCCGACCGGACCGCGTCGGCGGTGTTCGAAGCCGTGCCGACCACCGTGATGCCCTGCCGCTCGAGCAGTCGCCGAGCAGTATCCGAAAAACGTGGGCTGTCATCGACGATCAGGCACCGTAGACGACCGAATTGCAACACCATGATTTCCATGGTTGACCTGATACTCCCGGGTACGCATTCCCGCTAGCAGGTAAATCCCGTTCGGTCACTCGTCGGCGACCGGGATGGTGATGTCCAGCGTGGTCCCGTGACCGGGGGGACTCGTGATCAGCATGTGGCCGCCAAGGGCCTCCACTCGGTCCTGTAGCCCGATGAGGCCGGAGCCCGCACCGGACGAGGCGCCGCCGACGCCGTCGTCCCCGATCACCAGGTGCAGAGTGCCGTCCTCCGCCCGCAGGGACACATCCACCTCGGAGGCGTGGGCGTGTTTGGCGGCGTTGGTGAGCGCCTCGGCGACCACATAGTAGGCGGCTACCTCGACCGATTCGGAGAACCGGCCCTCGATCGCGACGTCGAGAGCAACGGGGACTGCGGAACGACGAGCCAGCGTCCGCACCGCCGATCCCAGCCCGCCCTTCGACAGGATCGCCGGATGGATCCCGTGCGAGAGTTCCCGCAGATCCTCCGACACGCCCGTGAGCCCCGAGGCGATCGCCGACAACTGCTCCCGCACGTCCCCCCACTCGGCCGGCACCGACGCCTCCGCCATCCGCACCTCCAGTCCCAGCGACACCAGCCGCTGCTGGGCCCCGTCGTGCAGGTCACGTTCCAGGCGACGCCGGGCCTCGTCGGTTGCCGTGATGATCCTGGCCCGCGAGGCGATCAGTTCGGCACGGGTCGCCGCATTGGCGATCGCGGTCGCGACGAGATCGGCGAAGTCACCGAGTCGGATCTCGGTGTCCGCCGGCAGCGGCTCGGTGCGCCGCGATCCGACGATCGCCGCGCCCCACACCCGTTTGTCCACGACGATCGGGACTCCCACGATCGATCCGAAGCCCTCGGCACGAATGCGGGTAGCAACTGCCCCACCGACATGTTCGTGGTTGTCGATTCTGGCGCCGTGGCCGGTGCGCAAGACGATCGCCCCGACGTCGTCGCCCTCCGTCGAGATCCTGTCTCCGGTGACGGGCATCCGAGTTTCCCCCGGCTCGTATCGGACGGCGACCAACGTCCCTGTGCCGTCTCCCTCGTAGCGAAGCAACACGGCGTCGACCACATGCAGCCAGAGCGCGAGTTCTTCGGCCACCGCCGTGAACACCTCCGAGGGGCTCACCCCACGCGCCGCCAAGGTCGCCACCCGACGCAGTGCGGCTTGGTGTTCGGCGAGGATCGCGAGCTCGTCCCGGCTCGCCTCCGCCTCCCGGCGGCGCAGAACCGCTTCCGCGGTACGCAATCTGGCCTGGCCCGCCATGAGGTTGGCCACCAGAGCGACCGGCAGGAAGACCACGATGGCCACCCAGTCGCCGGCTTTGGCCGGAAGCAGGGTCCCCGCCACCTGAAGGTGAAAGTAGACGTAGACGAACGCGCTCACCAGAGTCGTCATTACCGACAGCGCGAATCCCCACCGAGCCGAGACCACCAGAACTCCGAGCAGGAACACCGCACCGAATGCATTTTGCGGCGCTACCTTGTCCAGCTGATGCACCACAACGGTTTCCACGGTGATCACGGTGGCGGCGACCACGATCCCCAACCACAACGGCGGGGTCGTCGGACGCACCAGCAGCGATATCAGACGCGCAGGCATCTTGTGCGCGTCCGCGTCGAAAGCCGCCCAGGGGGCCGCCGCGCCGCGCCGCGACAGGGCTCCATGTGACCGCCGTGACCACTTTCGCGTCATCGTGCATGCTCGGATCAGTCGTGGAGTACTCGGACAGACCTCGATGAGCATCATATCGAGCTGCCGGTCCGCTCTCATCCGACCGAGTTCCCGTCACTCGGCTGACACCCGCCGATGTCGCTACGCTGGGCACAGGCCGATGCAGTAAACCTTGGGAGGAAGCGGTGGTAGCCGTACAGATACAGGTGGGTGATCTGGTGCAGGCGTCCGGTCACGCCGGTCCCTGGCTGGTGGTCGAGCTCAGCAAGGGCATGGCCTCGCTGCAGCATCCCGACGGCCATCGGCTCTCGGTCCGGACGACGGCCCTGTCCGTGGTGCACAAGGCGACGAGCCCGGCCGGCGAGGTCGAACCGGCCGACCGCGAACAGCCGGGAGAGGCCCCCACCCTCTTCGACTAGTCGACGATCGTGGTGACGATCGACGTGGCAGCCGGGGTCCGCGGGGTCGAACCGAACCCGAATCGGACGGGCGGTTCCACCGGCTGCAGCGCGCCGAGGTCCCGGCCGCGCCAGGATGCGGACATTCCCACCACCCGCCGCTGATCGACGGCGCCGTAGTACTCCCGGCGCCCGTTGCCTGCGGTGCCGCGGGTACGCACACCGCGGAGAACGACACGGGCGATCGGGTCGCTGACCACACAGAACCACGGTGCACTCGCGAGCGCCCGCGGGATCAGGTTCAGCAATCGTCCGAGCGTGGTGCGGGCGCCGAGCTCGAAACTCACGCGCAGGTCCCCGCCCTCGACGGTCCGGCTGCCGCCGGACCGCGAGCACCGGACGGACACGATCACGGTCTCGTCGAAGACGTACGTCGCGGTGACGAAGTCGCGGACCACCTCCGACGGGGCGAGCAGCACGCGGTGACCGTCCGCGAGTTCGACCATGACATCCGTGAACTCACCGAGCGGCGATCGCGACCAGTGTCCGACGACGATGCGCACACCCGAGCCGGTGCCCAGGCCCGTGATCTCACCGTCGAACCGCCATCTGGTCATCCGGTCAGCGTTTGCGCGGTCACTCCGTCAGGTGTCGGTACTTCGCGCCACTCCGGTCCGACAGCACGGTGCGGAGAATGAATCGTGTTTGCGCCGTGATGTATTGGTCCACCGTGTAGCGGGACGCGAAATGCCAGTGCTTGAGCGCCCACCCGTGCGCGAGCATCATCATGTCGAACGTCGTCAGATCGACGTCGAGATCGCTCGCGATGCCCGCGGTGATCGCGGCGTCGAGGGCGTCGTGGAGCGGCTTGGACGTCGCCACCTCGAGTTCCTTGATCCGCTCACGCCCGTCCTGGTCGAGCGTCCGACTTTCCCGATACGTCAGCACGACGGCATCCAGATTCTCGTCGACGATCTCGACATAGCGCCGGAACCCGGCCACCAGCCGCTCGACGGGGTCGGTTCCCGCTGCGTCCATCGCGGGCTCGAGCTGATCGCGGAAGGCGTCGAGGATGTCGACGATCGTGGCGAGGAGGATGTCCTCCTTGCCGCCGAAGTACTTGTAGATCAGCCCGACGCTCACCTGTGCCTCGTCGGCCAGCGCCTGCATGGACATCTGGTGGAAGCCGGTCCGCTGCATCACCGTGACGGCGGCGTCGAGCACCTGACGTCGCCGCGAGCTGACGCGTACGGCGCGGACGGCTTCGTCGAGTGGAACGGCGGACGTGTCCTTCGCCATGACAGATGACCTCTCCTTGCTGGCAGAACCTGCGGTGAACGAGTATTCACAGTATCCCGCGCGGGGCCGGAACCGCAGTCCGGCCCGCGTCAGATCCCGAGATCCTTCGCGACGATCGTCTTCATGATCTCGGTGGTACCGCCGTAGATCGTCTGGATCCGGGCGTCCACGAACGCACGCGCCACCGCGTACTCGCGCATGTATCCGTACCCGCCGTGCAGTTGCAGGCACCGGTCGGCCACACGAACCTGCAGTTCGGTGGTCCACCACTTGAGCCGCGCCGCACGGGCCGGGGTCAGTTCTCCGCGGACGTGCTGCCGGATGCAGTCGTCGAGATAGGTCCGGGCCAGATCGAGTTCCGTGGCCAGTTCCGCGAGAACGAATTGGGTGTTCTGGAAGCCGGCGATCGGCTTTCCGAAGGCGCTGCGTTCCTTCACGTATTCCAGGGTCTGCTCGAGCACCCCCTCGGCGGCCGAGACCGCGCCGACGGACAGCGAGAGGCGCTCCTGCGGCAGATTGTGGACGAGTTGATAGAAACCCTGCCCCTCCTCGCCGAGGAGGTTGGCCACCGGCACGCGCATGTCGGTGAACGTCAGCTCGCTCGTGTCCTGAGCGTGCAGCCCGATCTTCTCCAGGTTGCGGCCCCGGGAGAATCCCGGTGTGGTGGATTCGACGACGAGCAGCGACAGCCCCTTGTGCTTGTCTGCCGACGTGCGCACGGCGACGACGAAGAGCGTGCCGTTCTGGCCGTTGGAGATGAACGTCTTGCTGCCGTTCACCACGTAGTGGTCGCCGTCGAGCACTGCCGTGGTGCGGATCCCGGTGAGGTCACTGCCGGTGCCCGGCTCCGTCATCGCGATGCCGAGAATCGTCTCACCGGTGACGGTTCCGGGAAGCCAGCGCGCCTTCTGCTCCTCGGTCGTCATGTCCGTCAGGTACGGCAGCACGACGTCGTTCTGCAGAGAGAATGCGATGCCCGCGGCGGCGGCACCCGCCCGATTGACCTCGTCGACGACGATCGCGTTGTAGCGGAAGTCCTCGACGCCGGGGCCGCCGTAGGCTTCGGGAACCGGGAAGCCGAGCAGCCCCTGCTTACCCGCGTCGGTGAACAGTGCCGGGTCGAGGCAGCTTTCGCTCTCCCACTGCTCGTGCCTCGGGACGATCCGCTCGCGCACGAAGCTGCGGACACTGTCCCGGAACTGGTGGTGCTCGGACTCGAATTCGATGGTCATGACGGTGTCCTTTACGAGCTGACGGTGTGGGATCCGCGGGCACTCGGGACGACGAACGCCCCGCTCTCGAACTCCCGGCGCGCGGTATCGGTGGCCTTGTAGTGCAACTTCTTTCCCGTCGCCGACACGGGGAGTGACTCCACGAAACGGTAGGCCCGGGGGCGCTTGAACTGCGAGAGCATCGGGTGTCTGCGGCAGAAGTCGTCCAGATCGTCCGCGGACGGGACCGGTGCGGTGGTGACGACGTAGGCGACGACGATCTGCCCCCACTTGTCGTCGGGAACCCCGACCACCAGCGAATCCGTGACCGACGGGTGCCCGCCCAGTGCTTCCTCGATCTGCACGGGGTGCACGTTCTCGCCGCCGGACAGGAGCATGTCGTCCTTGCGGCCGACGATCGTCACGAACTCTTCGTCGTCCCAGGTGGCCAGATCACCGATGTGGAGCCAGCCGTTCCGGAACTTCCGTTTCTCCTGCTCCGGGGCATCGAAGTAGGCGTTGGCGCCTTTCGGTGAGCGGACGATGACCTCACCGATCTCGGTTCCGTCCTTGGCGACCGTCTCGTGAGCGTCGGCGAGGCGGTCGTCGAACAGCCTGACCACGGCGACGTCGTCGTCGATGCAGGCCCGCCCGGCGGTCCCGGCCATCTCCGGCAGATCGGTGGGTCGGAGGAAAGTATTCCAGAATCCTTCGGTGCTGCCGTACCCGTTGAAGATGCGGGGATTCAGCACCTTCTGATAGTGCAGTGCCGCTTCCCGTTCGAGTGGCGCGCCCATCGTCACGATGCCGTTGAGGGTCGACAGGTCCCGGGGCTTCTCCTCCTGTGCGCGAGCGAGCATCGCCAGGTTGGTCGGGGCACCGATCAGGAACGTCAGCCCGTATTCCTCGACGTAGTCGAGGGTGACCTCGGCGTCGAAGCTGCGCTGCGCCACCAGCGAGGCACCGAGATAGAACGTGGGATTCGGCCCGGCGCAGTACAGTCCGCCGCGGTGGAACCACGGAGTCATGTTCAGCGTCTTGTCTTCCGCTGTCAACGGGAAGTGCATGATCACGTCGTGGGCGCTGAAGATCTCGATCATGCTGTTCAGCGGAACCCCCTTGGGCATGCCGGTGGTTCCGGACGTGAACAGCCGTGTGGTTTCGTCCCACACCGTGCGACTCACGTCCGGCGGTGAGGCCGACTCGGCCACGAGTTCGTCGAAGCGAATCACCTCGAAACCGTTTCCCGGCAGTGGTTCTCCGGGTCCGACGGCAACGACGAGCGCAGGCTTGTGTGTGGAGCGCGACAAGGCATCCCGCACCATCTCGCCGATCTCGGTGTCGTAGACGAACACCGTGGGGCGGTTCGCGTCGAGGATGACCGCCGTCTCCCCGGACGCGAGCCGGAAGTTCATCGGCGCTCCGACCGCGCCGCAGGCCTGCCCGGCCAGGTACAGCTGGGCGAATTCGGAACCGTTGAACAACTGGTAGGCCACGACATCGCCCGGAGCGACGCCGGCGCGGGCAAGCCCGGTGGCGAGCCGGTCGACGCGATCGCCGAGTTCTGCGTACGTCCAGCTCTCGCCGGTCGACGGGGACTGCATCGCGAGTCGATCGGCGTACCGGTGGGTGTTGCGCCGGAAGCCGTTCAGATAGGTGAAATCGTGCTCGAAGTACTGACGATAGGCGTGAGCATCGTAGGTGTACGTCATGATGAGTCCTCCGTCCCGGTGCCGCTCAGCCGGCCATGGTGAGGCCACCGCTGACGCTGATCACCTGGCCCGTGATGAACGACGCGGATTCGGACGCGAAGAACAGGACCGGCGCCGCCACTTCCTCCGGGCGGGCGAGCCGCCGGAACGGAATGGCCTTCACCAGAGCCTCTTTGAGCTTCTCCGCCTGCGCCTGGAACAGCGGGGTGTCGGTCGGGCCGGGGCACACGCAGTTGACGTTGATCCCGTACCGGGCCATCTCACGGGCGAGCGACTTCGACAGCGCGATCACGCCGCCTTTCGCACCGGCGTAGATGCTCTCCCCCGCACTGCCGACACGGCCTGCATCGCTCGCGAGATTGATGACGCGCCCGCCGTTACCCGCCTCCACCATGCCGGGAAGGAACGCACTACACATGTGGACGGGCCCGAGGTAGTTGATGGCGACGACCTTTTCGGCGAATTCGGTAGTGGCGTTGAGGAACTGATCGGTGCGGTCCCATCCCGCCGCGTTGACGAGGACGTTCGCGACGCCGACCTCGGCCGTCACCCGGTCGCGCAGGGCGTCGACCTGCGCCCGGTCGGCGACGTCGACGGTCATCGGAAAGAGCCGGTCGGGCCGTTCGGCTGCCGTCTTCTCCGCGGCCTGCAGGTCGAGGTCGGCGACGACCACCGTGTCGCCCTGCTCGGCGAGCGCGAGGGCGATGGCCCGGCCGATGCCGGATCCTGCGCCTGTGACCACTGCGATGTTGTTGCTCATGCTTTTTCCCACTTCCCGTGCTGTCGGACTCAGGCGTTCACGAATTTGTTGAAATCGGGCTTGCGCTTCTCCGCGAACGCCGCCGCCCCCTCGAGGCCCTCGGGTGAGTGCGTGAACAGGTCCAGCGCGGACATCGCGAGATTGCTCAGTCCGGCCTGGTGATCGGTGTCGGCGTTGAACGACTGCTTCAGGAAACGCAGGGTGGTGGGGCTCTTCTCGGCGATCTCCGCGGCGACGGCCTTGGCCTCGTCGAGCAGTCGGTCGGCGGGGACCACCCAGTTGACCAGGCCCCAGCGTTCGGCGGTGACCGCGTCGTACTGGCGGCAGAGGTACCAGATTTCCCGGGCGCGTTTCTCGCCGACGACTCGCGCCAGGAAGGCGGACCCGAAGCCCGCGTCGAAGGAGCCGACGCGGGGACCTGCCTGGCCGAACTTCGCGGTCTCGGACGCGATGGTGAGGTCGCAGAGAACGTGGAGGACGTGGCCGCCGCCGACCGCTATGCCGTTCACCGCGGCGATGACGGGCTTGGGGACGTCGCGGATCAGCTTGTGCAGGTTGCCGATCTCGAACATTCCGCTCTCGGTCGGGCCGTAGTCGCCGGTCTCCGCGCGCTGCTTGACGTCGCCGCCGGTGCAGAATGCCTTCTCCCCCGCACCGGTGAGGATGATCGCCTGCACCGCGTCGTCGGCCCACGCCGAGCGGAAGGCCTTGATCAGCTCGTCGACGGTCTTGCCGCGGAAGGCGTTGTAGCGCGCGGGGCGGTTGATCGTCACGACCGCAGCCGGGCCGTCGACCTCGTAGGTGATGTCTTCGTAGTCGGTCACGGTGATTCCTCTCTGGAGTCTGCAATGAGTTGTTGTTCATGTTTTATGAATCAGTATTCGATTTGAATGAACGTATATTCACACCGGGGAATGTGTCAAGGGTCACTCGACGCTCGGTGGCACTAGAGGAAGGCGCCGACCCCGGTCTCCGCCCGGCCGATCAGCAGCTTCTGAATCTGACTGGTGCCCTCGTAGAGCGTCATCACCCGCGCGTCGCGCATGTATTTGGCGACGGGATATTCGTCGACATACCCGTACCCACCGAAGATCTGTATTGCGTTGTTGGCGGCGCGAACCGCAGCTTCACTGCAGAAGTACTTCGCCTTCGACGCGGCTGTCCCGAACGGCTCACCGCGCTCGATCAGGTCGGCGGCCCGCCAGGTGAGCAACCGCCCCGCGTCGGCGTCGACGGACATGTCGGCGATCAGATCCTGCACGAGTTGGAACGAGGCGAGCGGACGGTCGAACTGCGTGCGCTCGCGGGAGTAGTCGACGGCGGCCTCGAGACAGCCCTGGATGATTCCGACGCAACCCGCGCCCACCGAGACGCGACCCTTGTCCAGGGAGTGCATCGCGATGGAGAAGCCCTGCCCCTCGGATCCGAGCAGGCAGCTCGCCGGCACGCGAACGTCCCTGAAGGACAACTCGGCAGTCGCCTGCCCGCGCAGTCCGAGCTTTCCGCGGATCTCGCGCGATTCGAATCCCGGGGTATCCGTCGGAACCAGAAAGGCCGAAACCCCTTTGGGCCCAGGGCCTCCGGTGCGCGCGAACACCAGGCACAGTTTCGCCCACGTGCCGTTGGTGATGAAGATCTTGGACCCGTTGATGACGTAGTCGTCGCCGCTGCGTACCGCCTTGGTCTTCAGATTGCCGGGGTCGGAACCGTTGTCCGGCTCGGTGAGCCCGAAACAGGCGAGCGCCTCACCGGACGCGATGCGGGGCAGCCACTCGTGCTTCTGATCCTCGGTGCCGTGCGACAGGATCACCTTGCCCACGAGCCCCATCGACACCGAGACGATGCCCCGGACCGCGGAGTCCGCCCGGCCGAGTTCCTCCATGCCGAGGCAGTACGTGATGTAGTCGCCGCCGAGCCCGCCGTACTCCTCCGGAATGGTCATGCCGAAGAAGCCGATGTCGGCGAGCTTCTCGACGATCGCGGTGTCCACCGATTCGGCGCGGTCCCACGCGGCGCGGTGCGGCACAACCTCCTTGTTCAAGAAGTCGCGGGCCAGCTGCCGGAACTCCTTCTGCTCCTCGGTCAGTGCCAGGTCCATGAATGCTCCTCGATGCCGTGTTGAATACACGATCAATTTTTGTGAGTGACTACTCACTTGAAGTGAAGCTATATTCACTCCGGGGCGTCGTCAACCCTCGAGCGCTGGCCCGGTGCCGCGTCGGCTGAGTAGGCTCGACTCATGCCGGTCACCTGGTCGGATGGGGTCGATGACGTCATCCGTGGCGATCTGACCTGCGGGTTCGCGTACATCACGCCCGCAGGCGGGGCCGTGGTGACGGCGGTGGCACCCCTCGGGCTGAGCGACCGCGAGCGGGGAACGGTCGGCTTCACCACCTCGCTGGGGTTCGGACGCAAGCTCGAACGCATCAAAGGTGAGCCCCGGGTGGCGCTCACCTACCACGCCCGCGAGCACGGGATCGGCGACGCCACCAATCAGCGCTACGTGCTCGTGCAGGGTGACGCGACGTTCGACCCCACCCCCGACCCGGAACTGCTCGAAGACATCGGCCGGCGCTCGACCCCCTACACGGGCGAGCCACGCCGCGGCGTGTTCTGGGACCGGTGGCTCAGCGCGTACTACGCCGACCGGGTACCGGTGACGGTGACGGTGACACGGGTCGTCGCCTGGCCCGACCTGCACCTGACCGGTCGGCCCGAGGTGTTCGGCGCACCGCTGCCCGCCGTCGACGCGGAACCTCAGACTCCGCCGAAGCGGGGCACCGGCCCACGGGTGGATGCGGCCAAGACCGGTGGGCGCGCTGCGAAGCTGTCACACCGGTTGCTCGCCTACCGTCAGGCGGACGGCTATCCGGCCGTCGTTCCGGTCGACGTGGTTTCTGCGAGCAGCGAGGGCGTGCGTCTGACGGTGCCCGCCGGCGTGCCGCAGGGCGGCCGCCGCGCAGGGCTGCTCGCCCACGCCTATCGCGCCGAGCTCGTCGGCCTCGAGTCGCGTCAGAACACCGGCTGGATCGAGGTCACGGGCACCGAGGCGCTGTATGCACCCCATACCCAGGCCGGGTTCGCGGCGCCGCCGAACAAGACCCTCCTGCTCCTGGCCAACGGATTTCTGGCCCGGCGTGGGCTGGCGAAGGCCCGCAAGGAGGGCCGGACCCAGGCCACGGGCGCCTGATTCAGATCCCGCCGTTGGCGTAGACGACCTGGCCGCTGCCCCAGCACGCCGGGCGTGCGAGGAACGACACGACCTCGGCGATATCGGTTGACACGCCTACCAGCCGCCCCAAATGGTCAAGTTTTCTGTCCCCTTTAGTCAAAAATCACCGTCCTGCGCCAGCTATCGTGACATCCATCACCTCAAGTGGTGTGGGCCGGGCAGGTCGCCGGAGATCGAGCATGAGTGGGCCGCTCCGATCTCCGCTGGAAGACGTCACCGGTGGCATCCGGCCGGCTCGTGCCAACCCTTATCCCTCTGATTGGAGTTCTTCATGCATTTTCACGATGATGCCCTGTTCCCGGAGAACCAGGACAAGCTCGTTATCACTGTCGCGCCGTACGGCCCGGAGTGGGAGGTCGACGACTTCCCCGAGGACCTGCCGTTGTCGATGGACGAGCATGTCCAGCAGGCTGTGGACTGCTTCGAGGCCGGCGCGACCGTGCTGCACATCCACGTCCGCGAGCTCGACGGGAAGGGCTCCAAGCGGCTGTCGAAGTTCAACGAGCTGCTGGGCCGGCTGCGCGAGGCCGTGCCGGAGATGATCCTGCAGATCGGCGGCTCGATCTCCTTCGCCCCCGAGGGCGAGGGCGCGGAGGCGAAGTGGCTCAGCGATGACACCCGGCACATGCTGGCCGAGCTCGATCCGGCGCCGGACCAGGTAACGGTCGCGATCAATACCGGACAGATGAACATCATGGAGTTGATGACCGAGAACGACACGCGCGGAACGTCGTTGGAGCGTCCGGAACTGGTCGAGACCTACCGGGAGATGACTGTGCCGGCCGGCCCGACCTGGGTGGAGGAGCATCTGCGCCGTCTGCAGGCCGCGGGTATTCAGCCGCACTTCCAGCTTGGGAGCATTCCGCAGCTCGAGACCGTGGAGCGTGTGATTCGGCGGGGCTTCTACACGGGCCCGCTCAACATCACGTGGGTGGCGATCGGCGGCGGGCTGGACGGACCGAATCCGTACAACATGATGGAGTTCATCCGCCGAGTCCCGGACGGCGCCTCGCTCACGCTCGAGACGTTGATGCGCAGCGTGCTGCCGGTGAACACGATGGCGATCGCGATGGGCCTGCACACCCGGTGCGGCAACGAGGACAATCTGTGGGCGCCGCGGGGCGGCAAGATCACTTCGGCGGACCAGGTGCGCCAGTTGGTGCGGGTTGCCGGCGAGCTCGGCCGGGAAGTGGCCACCGCCAAGGAGGCCCGCGAGATCTACCGGATCGGTGAGAGCTACGCGGATGCGGACGAGACGCTGGCGCAGGCCGGTTACGCGCCGAATCGTCGGCCGGGGCAGGTCGGATTCACCCACTACGCCCAGCACCAGAACGTGTAGCAGGAGACCACGAGTGGTTGGGGGCGCGGTGACATTGCCCGTGCTCCCAACGCACTCCCCGTCCGAAGGACCAGCCGACCGGCCCCGCGCTTTCGACACAATCTCGAACTTCTCGAAACAACCCCAAGGAAGTAGGCCATGGTGCTGCAAGATCAACCTGTCGAGGTCGACACCCCAACTCGCACACCCAGCCGGAAGCGACGGATCTTCCCCTGGGTGGTCTTGGCATTGACCTTCGGCCTACTGCTGTCGGACTACATGTCTCGCCAGGTGCTCAGCGCCGTCTTCCCAATTCTGAAGGCCGAGTGGGACTTGTCCGACTCGCACCTCGCCTCCCTGAACAGCATCGTTGCGCTGATGGTGGGCTTGCTGACCTTGCCTCTGTCGATCTTGGCGGATCGCTGGGGCCGGGTCCGGAGCCTGGTCCTGATGGCCGTGCTGTGGAGCATCGCGACGCTGCTGTGCGCGATCGCCACCAGCTACGAGCAGATGCTCGGCGCCCGCTTCCTCGTCGGCGTGGGCGAGGCGGCCTATGGCAGTGTCGGTATCGCCGTAGCGCTCACCGTCTTCGCCCCCCGCGTCCACGCGGCCCTCGCCGGAGCATTCATGTCCGGCGGATCGTTCGGTTCGGTGATCGGCGTCGCGCTCGGCGGGTTCATCGCGGTCCAGTTCGGCTGGCGCTGGTCCTTCGCCGCCATGGCGATCTTCGGCCTGATCCTGGTGGCGCTGTTCCGCGCCCTGGTGTCGGAGGGCAAGCTGGCCAGATATGCCATCGAGGGCCCGCCTACCGCGATCGGCGACCCAACCACGCCGGACGGTTATCGCGCCCCCCCTGTCCAGCCTGTTCACCAACCCCGCAGTCGTGTGGACCTATGTGGGCAGCGGACTGCAGATGTTCACGTCAGCGGTCCTGCTGGCCTGGATGCCAAGTTTCTTCAACCGGTACTACGGCCTGGCCCCAGATAGGGCCGGAGTGGTCGCGTCCGCCTTCGTGTTGCTCATCGGCAGCGGCATGGTGGTCTGCGGGGTCATCACCGACCGGGTCAGCCGCGAGACCCCGGCCACCAAATGGACCTCGGCAATCATCTACTGCGTCATCGCGCTGGGGTGTCTGGGGCTTGGGTTCAGCATGGGCAACGGCCCCGTCCAGCTTGTCCTGATCGGCATCGGCGCCTTCTTCTCGGCCGGCTCTTCCGGCCCGGCCGCCGCGATGGTCGCCAACCTCACGCACACCACCCTTCGTGCCTCCGCGATGGGTGTGGCCACTATCGCCAACAGTCTTCTCGGCCTGGCCCTGGGCCCCTTCGTCATCGGGATCCTGGCGGACCACCTGGGCCTGCTCGACGCGCTCAGGCTATCGCCGTTGGCATACATCCCCGCGGCCTTGGCACTGCTGCTGGGACGACGGCTATTCCCCGCCGGCCTACGCAAGCTCCAGCAGCTGCGGCCGGGCGGCGCCTCGAACATCACCAACTAACACCGGAGACCGCAATGGCCAACCCTGTCCCCACCGACCCTTCATCCCCCACAGTCGTGATCGTGCCCGGACTCCGGGACCACGTCGACGAGCACTGGCAGACCTTGCTGGCGAACAAACTCGACCGGGTCCGTATCGTGCCTCCTCTCGAGAACGACAAGCTCAGTGTGAGCGCGCGCACAGCGGCCCTCGACGCCGTCATCCAGGACATCGACGGTCCGATCGTGCTCGTCGCCCACAGCGCCGGCGTCATGATTGCAGTGCACTGGGCTCAGCAGACGACCCGGCCGATTCTCGGCGCCCTGCTGGCGACGCCCCCCGACCTGGAACAGCAGCCCCCCGAGGGGTATCCGACACTGGAGGACCTCGACAGCAACGGCTGGCTACCCATCCCCCGCCGTAAGCTGCCCTTCCCGAGCATCGTCGCGGCCAGCACGAACGATCCGCTGGCCAGCCGCCGCAGAGTGGCCGGCATGGCGGAGTCGTGGGGCGGTCGGCTGGTCGACCTCGGTGACGTGGGGCACCTGAATCCGGCCTCCGGGTTCGGAAATTGGCCACATGCAGAGGAGCTCATCCAGGAGCTGCTCGGGGTTCGGACGGTAGCCACCTCATGAGCAAGGTATTCGGCACAGCATCCGCCGCGGTGGCAGACATCCAGGACGGAATGTCCCTGGCGGTCGGCGGATTCGGCGCATGCGGCATTCCCGACGCGCTGATCAAGGCCATCGACGCGGCCGGAGCAACGAACCTCGAGGTATTCACCAACAATTGCGGAGTGGAAGGCGTCGGGCTGGGAATCCTCCTGGAGGGAAGAAGGATCCGCCGTGTAACGGCATCCTATGTCGGGGACAACAAGGAGTTCGCCCGGCAGTATCTCTCCGGAGAGCTCGAGGTGGAGCTGACCCCACAGGGCACCCTCGCAGAGAAGCTGCGCGCCGGCGGCGCCGGGATCCCGGCCTTCTTCACCCCCGCGGGTGTGGGCACCCCGATTGCGGGCGGAGGGCTGCCCTGGCGCTATCGCGCAGACGGATCCGTTGCGCTCGCGTCGCCGCCGAAAGAGGTCCGCGAGTTCGCGGGCAGGAGGTATCTGCTCGAGGAGTCCATCAAGGCGGAGTACGCGCTGGTGCACGCGCTCGTCGGCGACACCGCGGGCAACCTCATCTTCAGCAAGGCCGCGATGAACTTCAATCCAATCGCGGCGATGGCGGGCGAGGTGTGCATTGCTCAGGTCGAGAGACTCGTCGAGCCCGGTCAGCTCGATCCGCACCACGTGCACCTGCCGGGGATATTCGTCGACCGGATTGTGCAGACCGGGCCGCAGGAAAAACACATAAAAAAACGCACCGTGACCACCGCCAACGGCAAGAGGACCACCTGAGATGACCACGATTGTTGATCCGGCGACCCCCGCGGTCGTCGGCTGGACGCGCGATGAGATGGCCGCTCGGGCGGCCCTGGAACTGTCCGAGGGACAGTACGTGAACCTGGGCATCGGGTTGCCTACGATGATCCCGAACTACCTGCCGGCCGGTGTGACGGTCACCCTGCACAGCGAGAACGGCATCCTCGGAACCGGCGCCTATCCCACGGAGGACCAGGTCGACGCGGACCTGATCAACGCAGGCAAGGAGGCGGTGACCGTCAACTCCGGCGCCTCATTCTTCGATTCCGCGACCAGCTTCGGGATGATCCGCGGCGGCCATATCGACGTCGCGGTACTCGGCGGCATGCAGGTCTCCGCCACCGGCGACCTGGCGAACTGGATGGTCCCGGGAAAGATGGTCAAGGGCATGGGCGGTGCCATGGACCTGGTCCACGGCGCCGCCAGAGTGATCGTACTCATGGAGCACACCGACAAATCCGGCGCGCCGAAGATCTTGTCGGCCTGCACTTTGCCGCTGACCGGGGCAGGCGTGGTACACCGCATCATCACCAACCTCGCTGTCGTCGACGTCACGGACAAAGGCCTCGTTCTGCGCGAATGTGCTCCCGGCGTGACAGAGACCCACGTCCGTGCCGCCACCGCCGCCGCTGTCGTGTGACCCCCATTCGAGTCTTGAAAGTGGGCCTGATGCTCAAATTGTGTCTGGTCGAAGGCGCAGATGGCCAGCTATAAATACCCGCGCCGAATCGAATGCGTCGCGGCGTTACCGATGACAGTGACCGGAAAGATCCTCAGGCGCGAACTCGTCCGCTTTGAGGCTGCCCACTGATCCCGCACCACCCAACCGTTTCGGAGGAATGATGACGCAGAACGAAAACAGCCATCCCGTGGTGGAGGCGATGAAGGCCGGCGGCAGCTGGAATCCACTCTGGGATGGGCTCAACGAGATGGACCCGGACTGGACCGAGCTATACATGAAGATGGCGATGCAGCCGTACCAAAGTGGAGTTCTCTCGCCGAAGGTCATCCAGCTGCTGTGCATCGCCGTCGACGCCGCCGCCACCCACATGTACGCGCCGGGGACCAGACGCCACATCCAGGCCGCCCTGGACATCGGGGTGACACCCCAGGAGATCCTCGAGGTGCTCAAACTGTCCACCGTCGTGGGAATCCACTCCTGCAACCTCGGCGTCCCGATACTCGTCGAGGAGATGGCCGCGCACGAGCGCCGTCAGGCGGCCAACTGACCCTGCGGTCAGCCGTCAAGCTGAAGCTGGAGCGGACCGAGTTGGCTGTCGAGAAGCGAACGAGTACCGCAGCGCGGCTAGGTCTTCCGGTGTTGAGAACTTACGAGAGCCGGCCAGGAGACGAGAGGAAACCGAGATGAAGCTGCAGGGCAAGGTGGGGGTGGTCACGGGGGCGGCCCAAGGACTGGGGAGAACCATCGCGGTGGCGATGGCCGAGGAAGGTGCGGACATCGTCGCCTGCGACATCCAGGCGGACAAATTGGCGGACGTTGCGGGAGAAATCGAAGCACGCGGCCGACAGTGCCTGCCAGTGAGCTGCGACGTCTCGGACAGCGCCGCGGTTCGAGAGATGTTCGCCCGAACAGCAGCGCGGTTCGGCACCGTGCACATCCTGGTCAACAACGCTGCTCGGGTACCGAACTCCCCCGCCGAGGAGGAGCGGCGCAACCGGCAATACGCTCACCTGACCACGCCGACGCCGCGGCGGTCCCTCGGTATCACCAGCGACCTCACCGACGAGGACTGGCTCAAGTGGTGGGATGTCAACGTCCACGGAACCTTCTACTGCACGCGCGAAGCGTTGAAGTTCATGCAGGCCCAGCAGTACGGCCGGATCATCAACATCGCGTCGATCGCGGGCATCTCCGCGGCCAGCGCGCACAGTCCGGGATACTCCGCAAGCAAGGCGGCGGTCGCCGGCTTCACCAAGGCCGTGGCACTGGATGTCGCCGGCGCCAACATCTGTGTCAACTCGATTGCCTGCGGGGCAGTGATGACACCACCATTCGAGGAGTATCTCGCCCGAGCGACCGATCAGCAGCGAAATAGCTTGTACCAGATCATCCCGCTCGGCCGTCTCGGGCGGCCGGAAGAGTACGCCTCTCTCGCCGTCTACCTCGCCGGGGACTCTCACTACCTGGTGGGCCAGGTCATCAGCCCCAACGGGGGCGTAGTCATCTGACGGACGGTCCACCTGATCCCGCAGGCGCAGAAGAAGCCCGGGCGATGGAGGTGGTTGATTGCCGTACTCGGTTACCTGGTCTACGTCTGTGACGGGGCACCGACGACGGGTCGGCGGCGCCGGGTCAGGGCGCCGTGGACCTTCATGACGGTGCTCGCATCGTCGTGACAGAGGTGAGTGGTGCGGTGCGGTGCCACAAGCCCGAATCTATTCCGGGGCAGAGGGGGCGACTGGTCGGAGCGAGCCCTCGGGACGCCGGCGGGTGGGGGTGCCGACCGCGGGAGACGTCGAATCCTGCGCCGCCTTCCAGGCTTTCGGGCTGCATCCGAAGCGGTCTTTGAACCACCGCGAGAACGAACTGAGCGCGGAGAATCCGAGTTCGCCGGCGATGTCGGTCAGGGATCGGTCGTGGCGGGCGACGTAGCGTTGCGCCAGATCGATCCGCACCGAATCCACCAGCGAAGAGAACGTCGCGTCCGACCGGGCGAGGTGGCGGTGCAGTGTTCGCCGATCCATGCCGAGGCTGCGGGCGACATATGCGGCCGAGCACCGCTCGGTCGCCAGGAGCGACTCGACCAGGGTGCGGACGCGATCAACGGTGGTCGTGTCCTCGGGCGGGACGAGCGCCTCCAGGTACTGCCGGGTGTAGGGCCGCAGCAAAGGGTCCGACATCGCGTTGTCGGCATCGAGGTCGCGCGCGTAGACGACGATCCCGTTGAGGGTGTGCCCGAACTGGATTCGGGAGCCGAGGATACGGTGGTGTGTGCCGAGGACCGCCGGAGCGTCGTGCACGAAACACACCGTCAGCGGCTCCCAGTCGTCGTGGAGCAACTCGCGCAGGATCCGGCAGACCGAGGCGACGGCGATCTCGATGCCCTGCCGACCGAACGTGACCCCCGGGGCAGTGTCGACCTGCACGGTGGCCAGCCCGTGCGCTTCGACCAGCCGGGCACGCAGCGCCTCGTTGTGCAGATTGACATGCCGCAGAACCATGCCCAAGGCGCTGCGCACGTCCGGTTCCTCCCGCGCGATCAACCCCACCGGACCGAGGTTGGACATCCCTCGGGCCGCCGCGAGTCGAAGCCCGAAATCCTCGCACCGGGTTTCGGCGGCGGACAACTCGAACAGCCGCGACACCGAGTCGACGGGCAGCCACCCGTCACCGGAACCGAGCGCGGCCGGATCGACCCCGGCCGAGCGCATCACTGGGAGAGGGTCCCGCCCCAGCGTCAGCATGAGATCGACATAGCCGTTGAGCACGGCATTGCGCACCAGATACTGCATCGTCACCCTGTCCCGAACAGTCAAATATTTTGACCCGAGAGGTCAATTCTAGTCGTTCTTGCCGGCCGAACTCGACCGGAACACGACCATCATCCGTTTTGAGATGCCCGGGTCGACGTGCCCGGGGCAGGTGGATCCCCGCCCTCGTGCGTGCGCGCCCTACCCGGTCAAGGGCCCGGCACGTGGTTCACCGCCGACGCGGTCGTCGCGGTATTCTCACCTCAACCGAACCTTCGGTCGGCTCCCGTGGATGACGGCGCACCGATGCGGTGGAGTTCTGCACCTGGAAGGATTGCGCGCATGACTACGGCACGCCCCGCACGGAAGACCGGATCGCCCGGACGTCCCGGCTACGACCTCGACTCGCTGCTCGCTGTCGCAGTCAAGGTCTTCAACGACAAGGGTTACGACGGCACCAGCATGGAGGTGCTGGCCCAGCGCCTGGGAATCACGAAGTCGTCGATCTATCACCACGTGTCCGGGAAGTCGGAGCTGCTCGAGCTGGCACTGTCGCGCGCGCTCAACGCCCTCTTCGCGGTCACCACCGAGGAGAAGGCGACGAGCGGCCGGTACATCGACCGTCTCGAGTACCTCGTCCGCCGCAGCGTCGAGGTCCTCGCCGCCGAGCTTCCCTACGTGACGCTCCTGCTGCGCGTGCGCGGCAACACCGCGGTGGAGCGTCGCGCGCTCGCCCGCCGCCGCGAGTTCGACGCGTTCGTCAGCGACCTCGTCGTCGCGGCGGCGGAAGAGGGAGACCTGCGGCCCGGCATCGATCCCGCGCTCACGAGCCGGCTCGTGTTCGGCACGGTCAACTCGCTGATCGAGTGGTATCGCCCGCGCACGGGCGGGACGGTCGCGGACCTGGCGGACGCCGTCGTCGAGCTGACGTTCGACGGGTTGCGCCGCACGTGACCACCGTGGCGACCGGCGTCAGCCGCCATCGCTCGGGGACGAACCGGAATCCGCTCCGCACCGCCGCGCCGAACGTCGTTGGGACGGAAGCGCTGTGGTGGTCATGACGATCTCCTGATGCCGCTCGATGCGGCACGTGGTGCATTCGGGACGACTGTTGCCATCTGGTGTCAACAGTGGGGCGAGAGGGGATCCCCGATCGTTACCGGGATCGATGAGACGATGACGGCATGACCGACAGCGAGAACCCACGTGGAGCGCCACGCAAATGGCGTGGCCGGGAGCCGGCCGACCGCCGCGCGGCGAGGCGTGCGGCACTGATCGAGGCCGGCCTGCAGATCATGGGAACCGAGGGAACGGCAGCGACGACGATGCGCGCGACCTGCCGCCAGGCGGGCCTCACCGAGCGCTACTTCTACGAGAGTTTCGACAATCGCGAGGCGCTGCTCGTCGCACTCCTCGACCACGTCGTCCTGGGGGCGAGGGACACCCTGCTCGGGGCTCTCGAGACGGGCCCCGACGATCCCGGCGAACTCGTCCGCCACGTCGTGAAGGCGTTCACCGGCTACATCGCCCAGGACCGGCGGCGGGGACGCGTCATGTTCGTCGAGTCGCAATCCGTGCCGGAATTGGCCCAGCGCGGCGAACAACTCGTCACCGAGTTCACCACTCCCATGACGGCGGCACTGACAATGCTGGGTGTCGACGGCGCACCCCGCGACGCCGTCAACACCCAGCTGAACGCGATTGCCCTGTTCGGGGCGATCGCCTTTCTGTACCAGCGCTGGCTCACCGGCAGCCCGAAGATCTCGCAGAAGCGGATCGTCGAGCACATCGCACTCACCATCGAGGCTCATGCGCCGGTGAACAGCACCCCCTAGACGTGCGCGGCGCGAACCAGCGGTCGCCGCATCGCTTCCAGGCCCGCGACGACCGCCACTGCGATCACCACGTGCATGACCGAGAGCGCGATGGTGCTGGCGGTGTCGAAGTCGGCCTGAATGGTCAGGGCGATCGTCGCGAGCGGCAGCAGGGCGCCGATCACTTCGGCCGGACGGATGACGGCCACCCATTTCAGCGAGATCAGCGCGGCCAGTGTCATTCCGATCAGTATCGGAACGACCGTCAGGATGACGACACCGCCTGGCGCCACGCTGCTGGTCGTGCCGGCATCCGTCATCTCGAACGAACCGCCGGCAGCCAGTCCCAGCAACCAGATCACCAGGTTGGGGACGAGCGCGCCGATTGCGGTCGCGGCGATCGCCCACGGGCGGCTCAGTTCGAGCGTCATCGGGTTGATCCGTGAGGTCGAGGTTGCAGAAATCGTGGTTCCAGTGCTGGACATGTTCATTTCTCCCTGTCGAGTGGCTCGAGTTGCTACTGACCGATCCTGCAACCTCAACCATTGTTTGGGTCAAGGCCTGAAATCGAGGTCTTGTCGGTGAGACCTGAACGGGTAGACCCGGGGAGAACGCAAAACTCATCGCAGTCGGCTCCGGCCGGCCATCTGGGGAAAGATGGTCACCATGAACCCTGCCCCCACGACACCTCCCCGACCGCGGGGGCTCCGCAACCCCCTCCGCCTACTCGCGCGCTGGCTCGGCACCCGCGAATGGGTGATGCAGATGGCGCCGATCATCATCTGGCTGGAGTCGCACCTGCGCGCGTGGACCGGCAACCGGGTGAGCCTCGTCGGCATCGCCGGACTGCAGTCCCTGCAGGTCACGGTCCCGGGTCGCAAGAGCGGCACCCCGCGCACGACGGCGCTGCTGTGCATTCCGTATGGGGACGGGTATATCGTCACCGGCTCGAACTGGGGGCGTCCCGAGCACCCGACGTGGTCGGTGAACCTACGTGCCGCGAACGAAGCCCGCGTGAAGGCCGGATCGCACGAATCCCGCATGAGCGTCCGGATGGTCACCGGGGACGAACGCGAGAATCTCTGGAAGCTGGTGATCGACTACTGGCCCGGCTACCTCATGGAGCATCGACGGTCCGGTGGACGCGAGTTCCGGCTGTTCGTGCTCGAGCCCGCGCAACCGTCTACGGAGATTCGCGAATCCTGAAGACCGGCTCCACGAAGCGTTCGACGGCATGACGCTCGGCGGCCGTGTCGTCCAACGGCCAGGTCAACAGCGACAGGACGATGCGCACGATCCACCCCGCCGCCTCCTCGTCGGGCGCGATGCGGGTGAGCGAGATCGCCACCCGGCCGAGTTCGGGTGCGCGGGCCAGGTACTCGTCCGTGCTTCTCGACCTTGACCCGGTGAACCACCGCGCCAGTGTCGGCTCCGCGCGAATCGCGGTCACCGATGCGAGTATCGCCTCGACGATCCGCTCCGAGTTCTCGAAAGTCTCCAGCGACTGCTCGACGTGGTCCGCCACGGCTCCGGCGGCGCGGGACATCACGGCGTCGACGAGTGCCCGCTTGCCCCCGACGTAGCGATAGAGCGTCGCGCGCGAGCACCCTGCCCGTCCGGCGACCTCGTCCACACCAACGCCGTCGATGCCCCGCTCGCGGATCAGGTCGGCCGCGGCGGCATGAATCCGCTCGACGGCGAGCGCCCGCCGGCTGCCACCGGTCAACCAATCCGCGTGTTCCACCCGCTCCACCGTTCGACACGTCATTCTCACTTTGCCTCACCATGAGACGGATCTCCACACAATTCTAGAACATGTTCTCCAATTCGACTTCGTGATCAGCGACGATGTTTCCGGATCCACTCGCGCTGAGACACCGGCAAAATTGCTGTTGACCCGCGGTGTCGCAGTCCGCGGAACACTCTTGACATCACCCTCCTTCGACGCGAACCGTAGTGATCTATAACAGGTTCCCGCCAACAAGGAGTCCTCGATGACCCACTCGCCGACCCGCGGAATCGACATCTTCGATCCTGTCCATCTCGACGAACCGAACGAGCTCTACCGAACACTCCGCGAGCACTCCCCCGTCCACCGCGTCGCCGGCACCGACTTCTTTCTGGTGTCCCCGTGGGATCTCGTGACCGAGGCGGCGAACCGCACCGACGTCTTCTCGTCGAACCTCACCGGTGTGCTGGTGCAGCAACCGTCGGGACCGCCCGCGACGTTCGACTTGGATGACGGCGGTCAGGCCCTGCACGTGCTGGCCACCGCCGACGACCCGGCGCACCTGCACCATCGCACACTCGTGCTCACGACGCTCGGCCGCCGCATCCGCGCGCTGGCCCCGGCCGTGGACTCGCTCGTCGACAGTCTGTGGGACGAGGGAATGCGGGACGGGCAGATCGACTGGGCGTCCGCGATGGCCGACCGGCTTCCGCTCGCGATGGTCGCGCATCTCATCGGCCTGCCCGAGTCGGACGTACCCCAGCTACTGACGTGGGCCTACGACAGCACGGAGATGCTCGGCGGGGTCATCGCCGCGGACCGTCTCGGTCCCCTCGTCACCTCCGCGGCGGAACTGGCCGGCTATCTGCGGGCCGAACTCGTGCGGGCGAGGCCGGACCCACGCGCCGACCTTCTGGGCGTCCTCGCCCACGCGTGCAATGCAGGCGAACTCTCCGAGGACGTGGCGACGCTCGTCCTGGTCCAACTGGTCGGCGCGGGCGGCGAATCGACCGCGGGGCTGATCGGGGGCGCTGCACGCCTCCTCGCCACCCGCCCCGGACTGCAGACCCGGCTCCGGCAGCAACCCGCCCTCGTCGACGCGTTCCTCGACGAGGCGCTCCGTCTCGAGTCCCCGTTCCGGGGGCATCACCGGCACGTGGTTGCCGACACCACGCTCGGCGGCGTCGATCTGCCCGCCGGTAGCCACCTGCTCCTGCTGTGGGGTGCGGCCAACCGGGATCCGGCCGTGTTCGAGCGTCCGGACGAGATAGTGCTCGACCGGCCGCACATCCGTTCGCATCTCGCGTTCGGCAAGGGCGTCCACTTCTGCGTCGGATCGGCGCTCGCCCGCATGGAGGCGCTCGCCGCGACCACCGCACTGCTCGAGCGGACCGACCGCTTCTCGCTCGCCGCCGACGCCGAGCCGCGTTGGGTTTCCAGCCTGTTCGTGCGACGCCACAGCGCGCTCCCGCTCCGAATCGGACAGCTGACATGCGCTGATTGACATTGACGTCAACATCAACACATACTGTGACCGTGACCACAAGTGAGGCTCAGGAGCGGGCGCGGTCGGCGCGGAAAGACAACGACGGTCCCCGCCGCCGCGAACTCCTCCGCGCCGCGAGCGCCTGCTTCGCCGAACTCGGCTACGACCGGACGACCGTCGAGGTGATCACCACCCGGGCCGAAGTGTCGCGGGCAACGTTCTACGCCTACTTCTCGTCGAAGGACGAGGTGTTCCACGCCGTCGCCGCCGACGTGTGCGAGGAATTCCTCGAGTCGCAGCACGTGGAAGGACCGGCGAGCGAGGACCTGCGAGAGGTGCTGCGCACCACGACGAAAGCGTTCGTGGAAGCCGTGTACGCCAACGGACGCGTCCTCGAACTGATCAGGCACCGCGCCCGGCTCGACCCCGAGGTCGGCCGAAGCTGGACCACCGTGCAGACCCGGCTCATCCGCCGCTACACCCGGTTCATCGAGCGCATCATCGCCACGTGCGACGTCACGCCGTGCGCGCCGCCCGCCCGCATCGCGCAGACCCTCGCCGACGCCCAGCTCGCGGGCGCCGCCCGGCTGGTCGACGCGACGGCCCGCGAACAGCGCCGGTACACCGCCGACCTGACCGCCATCTCCGAAAGACTCATCGGCTTCGCCTGACAACGACAATCCGCACAGAATCGGGAGTTCGGTATGCCCACTTCGCCTTCGAGTGACCCCACGGCCCTGGAATCGGCCCTCGCCGAGATACGCGAACTCCAGGACGCCGCGTGGCCACCGCAGGTACCGCGGACAGTCGAGTACCCGATCGAGGGCCGCACCGTGATCGACTACCTGCGGCACTGGGCAACGGAACGCCCGCAGACTGTCGCGATCGACTTCTACGGTCGTGCCATCACCTACGCCGAACTCGACGAACTGTCCGACCGCTTCGCCGGCTGGCTCCTGCAGCGGGGCGCGTCCGCCGGCGACCGCGTCGGCGTCCATCTCACCAACTGTCCCCAGTTCCATGTCGCCATGCTCGGGATCCTGAAGATCGGCGCCGTCCACGTCCCGATCAACCCGTTGTTCCGGGAGCACGAACTCGCGTACGAACTCGACGACGCCGGCGTGGAGATCCTGCTGACGCAGGATTCGTTCGCGGCCATGGTCGAATCCGTGCGCAGCCAGACGGCGCTGCGGCACGTCGCGATCACCGCCCTGTCGGACCTGCTGCCGGCCGAACCCGGCGTCACACCGCCGTTCCCCGCCGCCTCCGTAACCACCGACTGGGCGGAGATCATGGAGTCCCCCCGTGCCGAGCCTATTCCGATGGACCCCGACGCGTTGGCGGCACTGAACTACACCGGTGGGACCACCGGGATGCCGAAGGGCTGCAAACACACGCAGGCGCACATGGTCTACACCGCAGCCACCGCGACACTGGCCGGCGGCAGGCAGGTGGGCGAGGCTCCCCCCGTGGTCCTCGGGTTCCTGCCCATCTTCTGGATCGCCGGCGAGGACTTCGGCATCCTGTATCCGCTGATCAACGGCGGCACCGTCGTGCTCCTCAACCGCTGGGACCCGGAGGCCGCGGCGACGCTCGTCGAAAGTCGTGGTGTGACATCGATGGTCGGGACGGTCGACAACTATGTCGAACTGATGGATCTGCCCGACTTCACCGACCGAGACTTCTCCACCCTGGACAACGCGATGGCCGTGTCGTTCGTGCTCAAGCTCGACCCCGCGATTCGCGGCCGCTGGCGCGACGCCACCGGACACGTGCTGCGGGAGGCCAGCTACGGGATGACGGAGACGCACACCGCCGACACCATCACGCTCGGTTTCCAGACCGACGACGAAGACCTGCTCAGCGAACCCGTGTTCTGCGGACTTCCGGTTCCGGGCACCGACGTGCTGATCGTCGACGAGGCCGGGGCGCCCGTGCCGGTGGGGCGACCCGGACAGATCATCGTGCGCAGTCCGTCGCTGCTCACCGGTTACTACGGCAAACCCGATGCCACCGCTGCCGCGCTCCGCGGCGGATGGCTCCAGACCGGCGATGTGGGCAAGCTGAACGGCAAAGGCGCACTGCATTATCTGGCGCGCAACAAGGAAATGATCAAGACCAACGGGATGAGCGTGTTCCCGTCCGAGGTGGAGGCACTGCTCATGCTGCACCCCGACATCCAGTCGGCCGCGGTGGTCCCGAAGCCCGATCCGGGCAAAGGCCAGGTGCCGTTCGCGTTCGTCCAGCTCCTGCCGGACCGTCAGGTCTCGGGTGAGGAACTGCGGGAGTGGGCCGCCCGGAACATGGCCACCTACAAAGTCCCTACCGTCGAGGTGCTCGACGCCCTACCCATGACGGCGACCGGGAAGGTCCGCAAGGCCGACCTGTTCGCTCTGGCCGAGGAGTACAAGTGACCCTGCTGGTCGCCAATCGTGGCGAGATCGCGCTCCGCATCATCCGCACTGCCGAGGAGATGTCGGTCGACACCGTCGCCGTCTACGCGGAGGACGACGCGGACAGCCCCCACGTGCGCGCGGCAACCGAAGCGGTCGCGCTCCGCGGGTCCGGCCCGTCCGCCTACCTGGACCCTCGCGCCGTTCTCGACGCGGCAGCGGAGTTCGGTGCCACGGCAGTGCATCCCGGATACGGATTCCTCAGCGAGAACGCCGATTTCGCACGCTCCTGCGCCGAGGCGGGACTGGTCTTCGTGGGTCCGAGCCCCGAAGTGCTCGACATCTTCGGCGACAAGTCGTCGGCACGCGAGGCCGCCGTGGCCGCGAAGGTGCCGGTGCTCGCCGCGACCAACGGTCCCACCGACCTGGACGGCGTCCGCGCGTTCTTCACGGAACACCCGGGCGGCATCATGATCAAGGCACTCGCGGGCGGCGGCGGTCGCGGCATCCGTGCCGTCCGCAGCGCGGACCGGATCGAGGAGGAGTACCGGCTGTGCGCGTCCGAGGCGCAACTCGGGTTCGGCAACCCCGCACTGTTCGCCGAGGCTCTTCTCGACGGCGCCCGGCACATCGAGGTGCAGGTGGTGGCGGCGCCGCAGGCGGGCGTGACGCGGGCCCTGGCCGTCGGTGATCGCGACTGCAGCGTGCAGCGCCGCCACCAGAAACTCGTCGAGATCGCCCCCGCGCAGGGGCTCGACCCGGGACTGCGCAGCGAACTGCACGAGGCCGCGGCCCGGCTGTGCGCCAGTGTCGGGTACCGGGGACTCGCCACCGTCGAATTCCTGGTGTCGCGGAACGGTTTCGTGTTCCTGGAGGTCAATCCCCGAATCCAGGTGGAGCACACGATCACCGAGGAGGTGACGGGGATCGACCTCGTCGCCGTGCAGATCGACATCGCTCGGGGAGCCGACTACGGAGAACTCTCGCTGCCCGACGGCGTCAGCGCCGTGGGGCTCGACACGTCGGGCACTCCCACTGCCGCGCGCGGAATCGCCGTCCAGGCCCGCGTCAACATGGAGACGATGCGCCCCGACGGTCAGGCCGTCCCCGCCGCGGGCACCCTGTCTGTCTTCTCCCCGCCGACGGGACCGGGTGTGCGCGTGGACACGTACGGGCGGCCCGGACTGTCACCGAGCCCGGGGTACGACTCGCTCCTTGCGAAGGTCATCGTGCATTCGCGGGGCCCGTCGTTCTCGGCCGCGGTGCGCAAGGCCGGTGCGGCGCTCGCCGAGTTCGTCGTCGAGGGTGTCCCCACCAATATCGGCTTCCTCCGGGCGATTCTGGCGGACCCCGGCTTCGCCGACGGCATCGTCGGCACCGACCATCTCGCCGAGCGGATGAGCGCGCTCGTCGACGCCGCGCACGTGCACCAGCCGGCGGAGGTGGCGTCGGAGGCATTCGAGTTGCGGGCGGGTGAGGACGTGCTGCGCGCCCACCTGGCCGGGACCGTCGTGGAGGCTGCCGGAGAAGGTGCGACCGTGGAGTCGGGTGCTCAGCTCGTGGTGCTCGAAGCCATGAAGATGCAGCACGTGATCGCCGCGCCCGCCGGTGCGGTGGTCGAGCGGAATCTGGTGGCGCCCGGGCAGAACGTCAACGCCGGCGACCCGCTGGTCGTGATCCGCCGCACGGGATCGGAGGCCGGCGACGTCGCCGACAGCGCAACCGATCTGGATCGTGAGCGCGCGGACCTGGCGGAGATCCGGCAGCGGCACGAGGTGACCCTCGACGCCGCCCGGCCCGCCGCGATCGCGAAGCGTACGAAGCTCGGGCGGCGCAGCGCACGTGCCAACATCGACGACCTGGTCGACCCCGGCAGCTTCGTCGAATACGGACCACTCGTCCTGGCCGCGCAGCGCAGCCGCCGATCCGAGCAGGACCTGATCGAGAACACCCCCGCCGACGGTCTGATCGCCGGGCTCGCCACCATCAACGGTGAGGTGTTCGGTTCGCGCGAGGCCCAGGCGGTCGTGCTGTCGTACGACTACACGGTGCTCGCCGGAACCCAGGGCATGCGGAACCACGCGAAGACCGACCGGGTGATCGAACTGGCCGGCCGCAAGCAGGTCCCGGTCGTCCTGTTCGCCGAGGGTGGCGGCGGGCGGCCCGGCGACACCGACGCCGGCCCGGCAGCAGGATTGGACCTGAACACCTTCCGGTCGCTGGCGGCACTGAACGGGAAGGTTCCGCTGGTGTCGGTGGTCTCCGGCCGCTGCTTCGCGGGCAACGCCGCCCTCGCCGGAGTCTGCGACGTCCTCATCGCCACCCCCGACGCGAACATCGGCATGGGCGGCCCGGCGATGGTGGAGGGCGGTGGACTGGGTGTGTACCGGCCGGAGGACATCGGGCCCGTCGACGTGCAGCGGCGCAACGGCGTCATCGATCTGCTCGCCCGGGACGAGGCGCACGCCGTCGAGCTGGCCAAGAAGTACCTGTCGTACTTCCAGGGCGCGCTCCCCGACTGGGAAGCCCCCGAGGAGCGGCTCGCACGCCACGTCGTCCCGGAGAACCGGTTGCGCGCCTACGACGTTCGCAGTGCCGTGGAATCCATCGCCGATGTCGGCTCGGTCCTCGAACTACGCCGCGACCACGGCGTCGGCATCGTCACCGCGCTGATCCGGGTGGAGGGTGCACCGTACGGGCTGGTCGCGAACAGCAGCCACCACCTCGGCGGCGCGATCGACGCGGTCGCGGCGGACAAGATGGCCCACTTCCTGGAGCTGTGCGAATCCTTCGGCCTGCCCGTCGTCTCACTGTGCGACACACCGGGATTCATGGTCGGCCCCGATTCGGAGAAGGAGGCCACGGTTCGCCGGTTCGGCACACTGTTCGTCGCGGGCGCGCGGATGACCGTGCCGTACGGAACGATCATCCTGCGCAAGGGGTACGGACTCGGCGCGATGGCCATGGCGGGCGGCTCCTTCCACGCGTCCGAGTTCACGGTCGCGTGGCCGACCGGCGAGATCGGGGCCATGGGACTGGAAGGCGCGGTGCGGCTCGGATTCCGGAAGGAGCTCGAGGCGATCGACGACCCCGCCGAGCGCGACACCGCGTTCGCGCAACTCGTCGACGCCGCCTACCAGCACGGGAAGGCCCTCAACGCGGCGACGATCTTCGAACTCGACGACGTGATCGATCCGGCCGACTCCCGTGCCTGGATCGTGCGCCTCCGGCGCCCGTGAGTACTTGTTAACCGCCGCGGGGCTGTTGCGGAATTGAGTGAGGGCGGTCCGGGTGCGGGTGTTTGGTGCCGAGGTGGGTGCCGGT